>CAZXWJ010000045.1:0-22254 GCA_964644375.1 uncultured Desulfobacteraceae bacterium
GCCAAGACCGGCCTGGTGATTCCCTATGCTGACACCAACACCCTGATCCTCATTGATGCGCTTTCCAATATTAATCGCCTGCTCAGAATCGTCCGTGAACTGGATGTCCCCGCCTCAAAGGAAAAGATCAGTGTCTTTGCCCTGGAAAATGCAAGCTCAAAGAGCCTTGAACCCATTCTGATCAAGCTCTTTCCGCCGCAAAGGGGGAAAAAGGCAGTCAGCGACACCGTCAAAATTGTGTCCGACGAACGGACCAATTCCCTGATCGTCATGGCGCCCGCGCAGACCCTCGCGGACATCGAAACGATCCTTGAAAAGTTGGATCGTAAGCAGGTGCGGCCCCGGGGAAATATCCACATTTATTCGCTTCAAAATGCCGTAGCTGAGGATGTGGCCAAGGTGCTGGGCGAAATCCCCGGCAAGGGTCAGCAAGACCAAAAAAAAGTCAAGGCTCCACCCCTTTCCAAGGACGTCCAGATTACGGCCGACAAGGCCACCAACACCCTGGTTATTGTCGCCGAACCCGAGGAATACCAGATTCTTGTAGATATTATCAAAGAGTTGGATGCGCGTCGCACCATGGTCTACGTGGAGGCCCTGTTTATTGAGGTCAAAAAAGACAAGGCCCTCGAACTGGGGGTGGAATGGCGGGTCGGCAATGAATACAAAGGCGGACTGGGGGAGGGCAGCGGAGGGGTTTGGGCCGCCGGGTCAAGGCCCTCGAGTTCTTATCTGACGGATTTGCAATCCGCATCGTTGTCCACCGGGCTTTCAGCTGGTCTTCTGGGGAATGGCATTACGCTCGGGGATGTCGTTTTTCCCACTATAGGGGCCTTTGTGAAGGCCGTAAGAACGGACAGTAATTTCAACATCATCTCAACGCCTCAGATCCTGACACTGGACAATGAGGAGGCCACGATTGAAGTGGGGCAAAATATTCCCTTTGTGACACGGGTGGATCAGGGGACCAGCAGCACGGATCGGGCCATTCAGAATATAGAGTACAAGGATGTGGGTGTGACCCTCAAGGTGACACCGCAGATCAATGACAACCGTTACGTGAGGCTGAATGTGGAGCAGAGTGTGCGGGCCATCCTGGAAACCACGGCCCTGGAAGGAACCGTCCTCGCACCGACAACGACTTTCAGGACCACTCAATCCAGCATTGCCGTCAGGGACGGGGAAACGGCTGTTATCGGCGGGCTCATCGATTCGCAGTTGACCCGCGGGAAGGCCCAGACCCCCTGTCTCGGAGGAATCCCCGGTCTTGGTTGGGCCTTCAAACAGGTCAATGATCGGGATGCGGCAACCGATCTTATGGTCTTCCTGACACCTCACATCATTGAAAACCCGGAAGAGGGCAGAAAACTCTACGAGGGGAAAAAATCTGATATAAATAAGGAAATGGAAGAATCCATCAAACTGGATCAGCCGGAAAAATTGAGAAAAAAGGCTTTCGAGTAAGAAAAGTCTTAATCCTGTTTCACCCCTATCCGAAACGACAATAAGAGGGTGATCGCTTTGCCTTTGCTAAAGAAAAGTAACCATCAGACCGCTTCTCAGTCTCACGATGTTTCCGATGGAGACCGGAATGCCCTGGAGCTCCGGCATCCGAAGGAAATGCCCGAGGAGGATCGGCTCAAGGCCTGGTCCGAGGAGCTGGGGATTCCTTTTAAGAAACACATCCTAGGGGACCTTGACTTCCGGGATAACCTGGACATCCCTATTCATTATTACAAACGGATTGGCCTGGTTCCCTTGAACGCGGAGGGCGGCGTTTTGACGGTGGCTCTGAACGACCCCTTGAATTTCCGGATGGCGGACGATTTGGCGCTGCAGGTGGGATGTGGATCCGTCCGCCTGGTCCTGAGCCCTCTCAAGGAAATTCAGGCAGCCATCAATTTGCTCTTTGATCAGACCAGCGATGATGCCGAAAAGATGGTCCAGGACCTGGAAGATTATCAGTCGGAAAATCATGTCTTTACCGAGCTAGAAGAACTGGAAGACCTGATGGACGTGACCCATGATGCACCCATTATCAGACTGGTGAACGTCGTCCTGACCCAGGCCCTCAGAAAGCAGGCAAGCGATATCCATATCGAACCCTTTGAAAAGGATATCAAGGTTCGGTTCCGGATCGACGGGATTCTTTACGAGATTTTTTCTCTTCATAAGAGATTTCACGCCCATATCGTTTCAAGACTCAAGGTCATGGCCAACCTCGACATCGCTGAAAAACGGATTCCCCAGGACGGGAGAATGAAGATCAAAGCGGCGAATAAAACCGTGGACATCCGGGTCTCCATCATCCCCATGGCCTATGGCGAGAGAATCGTGATGCGATTACTGGACAAGGCCGTTTCTTTGCTGGGGCTCAAGGATATGGGGATGACCCAGGAAAAGCTCGACGCCTTCAAAAAAATGATCCAGAAGAATAGTGGCATCCTGCTTGTGACCGGGCCTACGGGCAGCGGGAAGTCCACCACACTTTATGCGGCCCTCAACAGAATCAATTCCTCCGAGAAGAATATTATCACGATCGAGGACCCCATCGAATACGAACTCACGGGCGTCGGCCAGATACAAGTGAACCCAAAGACCGATCTGACCTTTGCGAGAGGTCTGCGGTCCGTCCTGAGGCATGACCCCGACATCATCATGGTCGGCGAGATCCGCGATCTGGAAACGGTCGAGATCGCTGTCCAGGCATCTTTGACGGGGCATCTGGTTTTCAGTACCCTGCATACAAACGACGCGGCAGGGGCTCTCACCAGGTTGGTGGACATGGGTGTCGAACCTTTCCTGATCTCTTCATCGCTCCTGGCCGTCCTGGCCCAGAGGCTCGTGAGGAGAATATGTCCGGATTGCAAGACGACCTTCATGCCCGAGGCCTCGACCCTCGAAGAGCTTGGATTGTCGGGGGAACAAACTTTCTGGAGAGGGGAGGGTTGCCCCCTGTGTATGAAGAGCGGTTACCGTGGGCGCACGGGCATCTTCGAACTCCTGCCCATTAAAAATGAAATAAGAGCCCTCGTTAACTCCGGTATGGATTCGGTCAGAATCAAGCAGGCCGCCGTTCAAAGCGGCATGAAGACCCTGTTTGAGGATGGGGTGTTAAAAGTCAAATCGGGAGTGACGACTTTGGATGAGGTTATGCGAGTCACTCAACAGTAGGAGAGCATGCCGGTATTCGAATACAAAGCCCTGAATAAAAGGGGTAGAAACATCGGCGGGATCATAACAGCCGATGGTCCTACCGCCGCCAGGAAGAAGTTGAGCCAGGATCTTATCTTCCCGACGGAAATCAGAGAGATCAAGACAGAGGGGGGAAGGTCCCTTAAAGATGGAATGCTTTCCCGGTTTCCCGGGTTCCGAAGGATCAATCCTGCCGAGGTCACGACATCGCTGAGGCAACTGGCCACCCTTGTCTCTTCAGGCCTTCCTATTCTTGAATGCCTGAACGGGCTGATCGAACAGACCGAACAGGCGCCATTGAAAAAAGTCTTGTCTCAAACCAGGGAGAGGGTGCTTGAAGGCAGCTCTCTTTCCGCAGCCATGGGTCAACATCCGGCAATTTTCAACCAGATTTCCGTGAACATGGTGAGGGCGGGGGAGACGGGGGGCGCTCTCGACATCATCCTGAAGCGACTGGCTGATTTTTCCGAAAAAAGGGTGAAATTGAAGAAAAAGATAGAGTCCGCCCTGGCCTACCCTATCTTTTTGCTCATGATCAGCAGTATCATTATTGTTTTTCTCATGTCCTTTGTCATGCCGAAGGTCATCGGGATTTTTGACGGAATGGACCTGACGCTCCCGTGGTCGACCCGCGCCCTGATATGGATGACCTATGGGATGAAGCAATTCTGGTGGCTGATCAGTCTGACGGTAGTTGCAGGGATTGTGCTGATTGTCCTGTGGATCAAAACTGAATCGGGGGGACGGGTCTGGGACAGAATTCGCCTCTCCTTTCCCCTTCTCGGAAAGTTGCACCACAAGGCGGTCATCGCCCGATTCACCAGGACCATGTCCATTTTACTGAAAAGTGGCATTCCTCTTGTGGATTCAATCGAGACTTCCAGGCTTTCAATGGGCAACCGTATCATGCAGGATGCCGTGAAGGATGCGGTCAAGCTCGTGGGTGAAGGGGAGGCCTTTTCGACCCCTTTAAAAAAAACCGGCCGCTTTCCGCCCCTTGTGGTGCAGTTGATTCGCGCGGGGGAGCAGGGCGGAGAACTGGAAGAGATGCTTGCCAAGGCGGCTGATGTCTACGAAGACGATGTGGAGTCGGCCATCGGGGGACTGACGTCCATCATCGAACCGATCGTCATCCTGTGTATGGGGGGTATGGTCGGCTTTATGGTCATGGCTGTCCTCTTGCCCATATTTGATATGACCCAGGGCATAGGCGTCCATTAAATCTTGTGCGAAGTCCAAGGAAGGATGAGTCAGATCCTCTTTCGGGCTTTGGAGAAACTTATATGGAGGACAACACCAACGACGGCGTGATAAGCAGGAAGGGAAAAAGATGATGAAGACGCAAAATCTATGTGCCGGGCCCCCGGGCCCTGAGAAGGGCTTCACGCTTCTGGAGATACTCATTGTCATCACGATTCTGGGTATCCTTGCCAGTCTGGTAGCCGTGAAAATGATGGACCGGCCGGGTGAGGCGCGAATGACGAAGGCCCGACTCGAAATCCAGACCCTTGAAAACGCGCTCAAGCTTTTCAAACTGGACAATGCCTTTTATCCGACCTCTGAGCAGGGTCTGATCGCCATTGTGGAGAAGCCGGCCGTGGGAAGAATCCCGTCAAAGTGGCGAGAAGGCGGCTATCTTGAAAAGGGCGCCCTGCCGAAAGATCCCTGGGGAAATGATTACCTGTATCTGAGTCCGGGGGTCTATAACAGAGAGCTTGACATCTGGTCCTATGGCGCTGATGGTGAGGAAGGTGGCGAGGGAGAAGATGCGGACATCGGCAATTGGGTGGTCAAGGAGGAATAGGGCGAAGGGGTTCACGCTTATCGAGCTCATGATCGTTGTTTTTATCCTTGGTACAATGACCGGTCTTCTTTCAATCCGTATCGAAGGTGCCCTTTCAGGAGGTGACCTGCGGCTTGCAAGCCGGATGATCATCGGTGAGATCAACGGTCTCAGGGGTAGAGCGGTCGCCTCCCACCGAGAACAGGCCTTGAGGTTGAATGTGGATGAAAATACCCTGTATTCCGAGGAAACGGCACCCTCCGAGGACTCCTCTACGGTTTTTGAGGGGGGCGAGGGGGCGCCTTCAGCTCAAAAGGGTCGACAACTTCCGGAAGGGGTCGATCTGGAGGATGTGTTTTTGTTTTTCGAGGGAAAAATCCAGGAGGGTGAAGCACTCATCAGATTCTATGCGAACGGGTGTGTGGACAGGAGCCTGATTCATCTCAGAAATGAACATAACGATGTCTATACCTTGGAAGTCAATCCCTTGACCGGGCGTGTGGAATTGCATGATACCTATGTTGAACAGAGTCTCGCAGAATAACGGCTTTACCCTTTTGGAGGTCGTCATTGCCCTTGGCCTTTTGACCACGGCCCTGCTGGCCGTCTTCCGGCTTCAGGCCCAAAATCTCGACCTCCAATACGAGGCTCAGTTTATCACGATTGCGAATCAGCTCGCCCGGGACCGAATTGCTCGGACCCAGGCATCCGTCGACCTGACGGAAGGCACGGCATCGGGAGATTTTGGGGAGGTTTATCCGAATTATTTTTACAGGGAAGAAATCAGCAGAGTGCCGGACGTGGACGCACTCTACAAGATACACCTCAGTGTCGTTTTCGAAAGGGATGCAATCGTCAAGGATTTGTCCCTGGAGACCTACCTGTTCAGGGCGAAGAAATGAAAGGGTTTACTCTGCTCGAGGTGCTCATTTCCGTAACGATCACAGCCATCGTTATGGGCGCTATTTACGGCGCCTATACCTCCAACCTCGATGCGATCCAATCGGCCCGGCGGAGTGGATTGGTTAATCAAACGGCAAGAATCATTCTTGATCGTATGTGCAGGGATTTTGAATCGGCCTTTATTACGGCCCCACCCGCATCCGGTTCCGAGGTGACACCTCGGACCGGGTTGTTGGGAGAGGATCGGGAAATTGATGGACGGCCCGCCGATGGGGTCGATTTTACCTCGCTTTCCCATCTTCCCTTGAGAAAAATCGACCTGCATACGGATTTTTGTGAAATAGGGTATCATCTTGAAGAGGACGAGAAAGAAGGTGACCTGATCATTTATAGGCGGGACCAGGCAATACCGGACCAAGACCTCTCAGGAGGAGGGCTGATAACGGAACTGTCAGGGATGGTCGGTGGCCTGGACATCAGCTATCAGGATCGGGAGGGTGAAGACTTTGATACATGGGATACCTTTGAGGGATACCATAAGGATGTCCTCCCTTCGCTCGTACGAATCGTTCTGACGATAAAAGACCTGCAGGGAGGGGCTCATATTTTCACAACAAGTGTGCATCCGGCTTTGGGGGGAATGGAGCCTCAGGGGCAGGAGCAGGAAAACGAATGAAAAAGCAAGGATCGGCCCTTATCCTTACCCTTCTGGTCGTGGCCACGCTTACCGGGCTCACGGTCGCCTTTTCCGAAGAGTCAAGCCTTGAGTTGAACCTGGCAGGTTATTCAAGAGACGGCGATCAGGCTTACCTGGCGGCCCGATCCGGCGTCCATCTGGCTTTGGCCCTTCTCAACGCGGACGAAAACAAGGAGGTGGACAGCCTGGAGGAGGACTGGGGGCAGTTCGGCTCAGAAGAGTTGGCGATTGAGTTCCCGAACGATGTCGCGACATCGGGGCGGATCGTGGATGAAAACGGGAAGTTGAATGTTAATTTAATGTTCACTGAATCCGGTGATATAGATGAAAAAAAAGAGCAGGAGGTCACCAGGCTTTTTGATGTTCTGGGGTTGCCGGAAAATGCTGTAGCGTCACTCCTGGACTGGTTGGACAAGGATAATGTTGAGCGTCTCGAGGGGGCGGAGAGTTTTTATTATCAAAACCTGGACATACCCTATGGCTGCGCAAACGCTCCCTTTCTCACCCCGGGGCAGTTGCTCCTCGTCAAGGGAATGAAGGACCTTGAGCGATTCGGCGAGAATCGAAGCAGGAAGTTGCTGGATTTCCTGACGATCAATTCTGGGGGCAAGATCAACATCAACACCGCATCCCCGGAAGTCCTTCAATGTCTCAGCGGGGGAATAGACACGGCGCTGGCCGAGTCGATCATTGAGCGTCGAAAGGAACAGGCGTTTTCGGAGATTGGCGAGTTGGATGTCTTTCTGGGCATAGATAATACGATCTTCAACGAGATCAGGGATCGGATTACCGTGAAGAGTTCGGCTTTCTCCATTGAGGTTCAGGGCCGTTATCAAGAGGCTGTGGCAGAGATAAGAGCTGATGTCCTCAGAAACGGGGACGGCGTCAAACTGATCTCCTGGCGGGTGCAATAATCATGGTAAACCCTTTGAAAGATTTATGGGGGCCCAAGACTGTTTTGGGCTTGGAAATTACGGATCATCATGTCTGCGCGGTTCAGGTGTCAAACCCTCATAGTGCCCCCGACGTAGAAGGCCTGGCCATCAAAAAAATTGAGGGGGCCGGGCATGCCGATGAGGTCTTGGAGACGTTTTTTTCCGAAGCAAATTTTGAAACAGAAACGGTGGTTACAGCCCTGCCCGCCTCCCTGGCCACGATCAGGGAGATCTCCCTGCCCTTTGATAATTCAAAAAAGTTGCACAAGATTATCAAGTATCAAATGGAGGGCTACGTACCGTACCCCATAGAAGAAATGGTGGTCGATTTCCTTCCATCCGAATCCGGCGAAGGGCTCATTACAATAGGCGTCCAAAAGAAAGTGCTCTCAGAGCACTTAGAGAATCTCTCGCGGTTTGCCTTAGACCCCAAGGTCGTCAGCCTGAAAAATGTGGCACTTTTCCGTCTCTTTGTCCTTAGTCGCAAGGGGGGGGGCAATCCCGTAGCCATCATATATCTTGACAGGGAGCAGATGGGGCTTCAAGTCATAAGGGAAAATCGTATTGATTTTATACGGGACGTCAGAGGTGGGAGCGGCCATCTTGATGCCCTGAAAGAGAGTTTCGGGTTGTACCGTTTGAAAAGACCCGATGAGACGATCCAAGAAATCCTGCTCACCGGACCGTCTTCCGTGGATGAGGAGCTTTCGAAAGAGATCTCTGCAATTACGAATATTCGAGCCTATCTATGGCTGCCATTTGATGCGTTCAAGCACCGCGACGGCAGGGTGGAAAAAGAGATGCAGGCAAGCCTAAGTGTCGCTCTGGGGCTCGCCCTAAGCACGGCAAGTGGCTCTGCCCCGGTCTTTAACCTGCGAAAGGAGGAATTCAGCGTCGAAAACGGTGCGAACATAAAGCCCATGATCAGATTTATGATAGCGGCTCTTTTTTTGCTCCTGTCTCTTTTTACCTTTCACCTTTATCAGCAACTCAATCATCGAGAAGCCTATTATTCGGGATTGGATGCAAGCATCAGACAAGTGTTCGCCGAAACGTTTCCAGAGACAAAACAGATCATAAAGGGCCGTGAGTTGGCACAGTTCAGGGAGAAAATCGCAGCGGAAAAGGGGCTGTATGGATGGCTTGAGGGGTTTTCGTCGGAGAGTTCCGTGCTCGACGTCCTATTGGTCCTGACCAAGATCGTTTCCAAATATGCCGATATGAAAATTGAAAATTTGTCCATTGATGGGACAAAAATCCATATGGACGGAGGCGCCCCCTCCTTCAAAACGGTCGATCGACTCAAGAGTGAACTCTCGGACACCGGCTTTTTCGCGAACATCAAGCTTGTGGGCGCAAAAGTGGACAAAAAGCAAAAGGCCATTCAATTCAATTTTGTTCTGGAGAAAAAATCATGAGGATAAACAGGCGTGAAAAGGCCTTGATCGGGCTGGGAATCCTTATCCTTCTGGCGTTGGTCTACATTATGCTGGTGGTTTCTCCAGCCACTTCTCGTCGAAAGGTCCTGGTGCGCTACATCGCAAAGAAAGAGGCGGATTTTAAAGAGATTTGCGCATTGAGAAATGAATGGGAGGGGTTTCAGAAGCGGAGAGCCGAGGCCGAAAAGATTATGAATGGCAGAGGCCAAAGGTTCACCCTCCTGTCCTATCTCGAGGGAATAACCAGAAAACTCGGCATCAATACCAAGATACATTACATGAAACCTTTATCCTTCTCGGACGAAAAACCGGGAAACATAAGGACTGAAGGGATAGAGATGAAACTCGAAGGTGTCTCCAGTCGAGATCTGATCCCTTTCCTGCAACAGATTGAATATGCAGGAAAGTTGTTGAGTATCAAACGCATAAAGATCCAAACGGTATCAAAAGATAAGGATACATATCTCAAGGTCACTTTGCAGGTGCACACTTACAGCTCTGCATGAAAACGGGCTGAATTTCCATGAAAAAAGAGTCTCCGGGTCTTAACTTGACGACGTAAGATGCCGATATGAATAAATGACTGAAGGCTTCATAGAGGCAACAGGTTGTATTTTAGAATACCGAATATGGTCGTTTTATTGAAAGGTTAAAGGATACAATTAAAATATCGCTTGAAACTGTTTCTTTTTTGTGTTATGCGAATCAGCTACGATCGTCACTTGTTATTTGACAACTTTTTGCCCCTAATGCCTCGAACATTGCAAAGGCACTCTTTATGGCCTTTCGTTTTTCCTGTTAAGATCGAAGTGATGTGCATGTTGTTTAACTAACCGCCACAATAGCTATCCCGGCATAAGGTCTGCTATGCAGTTTCAAAAACCCATTTTTGAGCAAATTTCGACACTGAAAAATTTACCATCCCTTCCTCATATCCTCTTGAAACTACTTGAGGCTTGCAATCAGGATACCGGTAGCCTTGATAAAATTTCAGAGATTGTCCACAAAGATCCCTCATTGAGCGCAAAAATCCTCCGGCTCGTCAATTCGGCCTATTTCGGGTTGCCCCAGCGGGTGGAGGACGTCAGGCAGGCCGTGGTCCTGATAGGGATGAACGGCGTAAAAAATGTCGCCGTTTGCGCCTGTGTCTATGAAGCCTTTCACAAGACCCGAGGCAATGGCGGATTTGATCTCAAGCGTTTTTGGTGGCACTCCTTGAGATGTGCCTTTCTTACCAAACGAATTGCTGAAGAAGTGAGATTCAATCAGCCTGATGAGGCTTTTTTGTCCGGGCTGTTACATGATATTGGGAAGCTTGTGCTGTGGGTCAATTTTCGAAAAGACTACGAGGAACTCCTCGAAGGCAGTGAGGGGGAGCCGGACCGGCTCTTGGAGGGTGAAGCAAGGCTGGGGGCTACACATTGCGAGATAGGCGCTTGGCTTCTCGACCGCTGGCATCTTCAATCCGTCGTTTCGGATCCGATTTTATATCACCACGCGCCGGCAAGCCGGATACTCAGCGCCCTTCCCCTGGTGCAGATCGTTTACGTAGCCCATGCCTTGTGCAGGGATATCCCACCCGAACGGAACCAGATCCTTCAGATCGCTCGAGATGCCTTGGGTCTGGGGGAAGATCAGCTCGAGGTCTTCCTGTCTCAATCCGATCTCGAGGCGAGTAAAGTTGCCCATTCCCTTGATATAGAAGTGGACACCCCCGAGGCTCCCAAAAAATCCACTTCGGAGAAAGACAATGAAAAACGTGAAAACTTGGTCCGTGAAGTGAAAAATGTTTCCCTCCTTGTCGGGACCTTGCAGGGGTTTCTTGAAGCAGAGGATCAGGATAGTATTCTGGCGGTCCTTTCCCAGGGACTCAAAGTTCTTTTTGATGTGAAAAGGGCACTCTTCTTTCTTCGAGATGTGGAAAAGGATGTGCTTCTTGGCAAAGTCCCTGATCGGGATGGGGGGTTTTCCATATTTCATGCCCTGACCGTTTCACCGAATGTGGCCAACAGTCTCTTGATAAGGTCCCTCGAGGGACGCAGAGCACTGGATTCATTTAGCGCAGGTGAAGCCTCAAACCCTGTCATTCTGGATGAACAGATTATCCGATTTATAGGCACAGATGGGATTTTTTGCCTTCCTTTGATCGCCCAGGGAGAACCTGTGGGCGTTCTGGTCATTGGACTGGAGCGGGCTGAAATGTCCCATCTGTCTAAACATACAAAGCTGTTGAGCCTTTTTATCCACAATGGGGCCATGGCCTTGAGATTGGAGGATCTGAGACGAAATCGCCTGGAGACCATCCGTTCCGAAAGGTTTGGGGCATCGACAGATATCGCGCGAAAGGTCGTCCATGAGGTAAACAATCCCCTGGGTATTATCAAGAACTATTTAAAAATTCTTGGAATGAAACTGGCGGAGCAGCAGGTTGCCCAGGATGAAATTAGAATTATCAACGAAGAAATCGATCGCGTTGCAGATATCCTTCGAGAGCTTTCTGATTTCTCATCAGAAAAAGTGCTCAAGAAAGAAAAGGTGGATATCAATTCGCTCCTCCTGGATATCCTTAAGATAACGAGAGAATCTCTTGTCAGGGATTCCAAGGTTGAACTTCAATTCGATCTCGAGCGTTCTCTTCCCATGGTCTTAGCGGAAAAGGACGGTCTCAAACAGGTTTTTATCAACATCATCAAGAATGCAGCCGAGGCCCTGGAGGGAGGAGGAAATCTGCAGATCCAGACCCGGTATGTTCCGGCGCCTCTCGAAGCGCAGCCCTCGGGAGAGGTTAACGGACGCCGCGGATATGTGGAAATCACCTTCCGCGATGATGGGCCCGGGATTCCCGAGGAGAACAGGGCAAAACTCTTTGAGCCCTATGTGAGTTCAAAAGGGGGCTCCCATTCCGGCTTAGGTCTCTCTGTTGCCCATAACATCATCGAATCATTAGAGGGTAAAATTGTTTGTGATAGCCATAAAGACGCAGGAACGGAATTTAAAATCGAGCTACCTGTTTTAAGTGACCAAGAACCTTAGACCCTGGAGTTGCACATGTCACGAATGCCAAAGATCCTGGTTGTGGATGATGAGCCGAGGATGTGTGAGAGTCTGAAATATCTGCTGAGTACTCAGGACTATGAGATCTTTACGGCCCTTTCGGGCCAGGAGGCCACCGGTTATCTGGGAGAGCATGCCTTTGACGTCGCGCTTCTTGATATCCAGTTGCCGGACATGAACGGCCACCAACTCATGGAGCGCATCAATTCATGCGATTCAGAGACTTCCGTGATTGTGATAACAGGCAACGCCAACCTGGATTCGGCGGTGGCCGCTTTGAGGAGGGGGGCCTACGACTATCTCCGCAAACCCTTTGAGTTTGACGAACTGCTCAAGACGGTGGAAAACGCTCTCAATCAAAAAAGGCTGAAGCGGGAGAAGGAGACGATCCATGAAAAATTGAACCTCTCGGAAGAGAGATATCGTTATCTGGTGCAGAATTCTCCCGATATTATCTATACATTGGATCATGAGGGTAACTTTACCTTTATCAGTGCCGCCGTTGAGCGCCTGCTGGGGTTTGGAAGCCAGCAACTGGTCGGAAGGCATTACAGCACCATCGTTTTTGGGGAGGATCTTGAAAAGGCAAAATGGTTTTTTAATGAAAGAAGGACCGGTAGTCGCGCTTCTTCAGGCATTGAATTGCGATTGAAGTTACATGAGAACAATTCCTACAACTACTGCGAAATCAGGCATCTGACCATCGAATTGAAATCGACGGGTATCTATGATCGACCCATCTCGGAAAAGGAAAAAAAATATATCGGCACCCACGGTGTGATCAGGGATATCAGTGACAGAAAACGACTTCAGGTCCAATTGCAGCATGCTGAACGAATGGAGGCTCTGGGGACACTGTCGGGGGGAATTGCGCATGATTTTAATAACCTGCTGATGGGGATACAGGGAAATATTTCTCTGATGCTGTTGGATTTGGAATCCAAGCACCCTCATCATCCAAGGTTGAAGAACATCGAAGATTATGTGAAGAGTGGGGCCGAGCTTACAAGGCAACTTCTGGGCTTTGCAAGAGGCGGAAAATATGAGGTCAAAGCGGCCGATTTGAACACCTTGATCGAGAAGAGCGCCGAAATGTTCGGTCGGACCAAGAAAGAGATCAGAATTCAAACGAAGCTTCAGGAAGGGGTCTGCCCGGTGGAAATAGATGCAGGTCAAATCGAGCAGGTACTTCTCAATCTATATGTCAACGCCTGGCATGCCATGCCCGAAGGCGGTACCCTCTGGTTGGAAACGGAAAACGTGGAACTTGGCATGGACGACGTTCAGGCCTATATATTGGAACCGGGGCCCTATGTGAGGATTTCCGCACGAGATACGGGTGTGGGCATGGATGAAGCCACCCAAAAGAGGATCTTTGAACCCTTCTTCACGACCAAGGAAATGGGGCGAGGTTCAGGTCTTGGACTCGCCTCGGCTTACGGCATTATCAAGAATCATGACGGCATCATTAATGTCCAAAGTGAAAAGGGAAAAGGAACCACATTCAATATCTACCTCCCGGCCTCAGAAAAATACGTTTCAAAAGAAAAAAAACATGACGGTAAAATGATGAACGGAACCGAAACAGTCCTTCTGGTCGATGATGAAGACATGATCATTGAGGTCGGGAAGGCCATGCTGGAAAAATTGGAGTATCAGGTGATAACGGCCAAAAGCGGCAACGAGGCCGTGAATATCTTGAACGGAACGAAAAACGGAAACAATGGAGGAAACGGAGGCAAATTCGAAGGGCTGAACCTGACGGAACCTTTCTATTCCTGTCCTGATCTGGTTATCCTGGACATGATTATGCCGGGAATGGGCGGCGGCGAGACCTATGACATGCTCAAGGCCATCAATCCGGATATCAAGGTTCTCCTTTCAAGTGGGTACAGTGTAGACGGACAGGCCAGCAAAATATTAGAGCGAGGTTGTGACGGGTTCATACAAAAACCATTTAATATCAAAGACTTGTCAGAAAAAATGAGAGAAATCCTGACAGCGGAAATTACTTGACCCCTGTCGAATAACAGGAGAGAGGGGGCCCCCTTTGATTTGGAAACCGCCGGTTTTCAGTGCAAGGAAATGAGAAGCAGGTCTGACAATGTCTGATCTGCTTTTTTGCGATGTTATTCAATTTTCGGCGTATACTCCGCAGTCCATTGTGGTCGAAGAGGGGGCGTGACTTGGCAGGTTCTCCTTTGCGGAATAGTGGAAGATAAGTCCTAGGGGATCGCAGATATGGCATTCAAGGCCGACATGTGGGACCTGGAAAAAACAAAAAAGAAACATCCGGAGAAATTTGCTCCGGAGCAGACCATCTTCAGCCATATTCACGGCGGGGACAGAATATTTATAGGCGCTGGTTGTGGTGAGCCTCAATACCTCGTAAAGGCGCTTGCCGAATACGTCGCGTCTTTCCCCAAGGCCTTTGTGGACGCAGAGGTCTATCATATATGGACGCTGGGGGTCTTACCCTATGCGGACGAGAAACTAAAGCATAATTTCCGTCATGATTCTTTTTTTATCGGAGAACCGACCCGGAATGCTGTGAACAAGGGAGCAGCCGATTACACTCCGGTATTTCTGTCCCAGGTGCCGAAATTGTTCGACCGAAGAATCCTGTCCATCGATGTGGCAATGGTCCAGACTTCTCCTCCGGATGAAGATGGTTTTATGAGCCTGGGGATTAATGTCGACATTACCAAGCATGCGGCAAAAAATGCTTCTCTTATTATTTCACAGATCAATTCTCAAATGCCCCGGGTCTATGGCGATTCTCTGGTTCATCTCAACGACGTCAATTATGTGATACCCCATGATGAATCCCTGCTGGAGTTCAAACCGGGTGTCTCCGACGAGATTGCCCGGAGAATTGGGAAATACGTGGCTCGCATCATTGAGGACGGCGACACCCTCCAAGTCGGGTACGGGCGCATTCCGAATGCTATTTTGTCCCAGCTGAAAAACAAGAAGCATCTTGGAATACATACGGAATTGCTGACCGACGGGGTTGTGGAATTGATGAGAGAAGGGGTTGTCGACAACAGTCGGAAAAATCTGGATCGGGGAAAAAGTGTAACCTCCTTCTGCATGGGAAATCGACAGACCTACGACTTCGTGCATCGCAATGAGGACATCCGGTTTAGAACGATCGACTACACCAATGATCTCCTTGTCATTTCCAGGCAAAGAAATATGGTGGCCATTAACGGTGCCCTGCAGATTGATCTGACCGGCCAGGCAACGGCCGAGTCCATCGGAAAAGTTTTTTATAGCGGTATAGGCGGGAGTACGGATTTTATGAGGGGGGCCACCTTTGCACCGGGGGGAAAGACGGTCCTCACGATTGAATCGACCGCCAAAGGCGGAGAGGTCTCTCGAATCGTTCCCTTTCTCGATGAGGGTGCCGGTGTTACTCTCGGCCGGGGAGATATCCGCTATGTGGTCACGGAATATGGTATGGCTCACCTGTATGGAAAAAATATTCGACAGCGGGCAATGGATTTGATTGCCATCGCCCATCCGCACTTCCGGCCCTGGTTGATCGAGGAGGCGAAGAGACACAACCTCATCTATAAAGACCAGGCCTTTATTCCGGGAGAAAAGGGGGCCTATCCTGAATTCCAGGAGGCCTGCAGGACAACCAAAACGGGCCTTAGAATTTTGCTGAGACCGGTGAAAATAAGCGATGAACCCCTGCTAAAGGAGCTGTTTTATACCCTTTCAGAGACAAGTATCAGGAGACGATTTTTCAGGATGACCAATATGCCCCACTCCTTTTTGCAGAAATTTGTGGTCATCGACTACACTGAAAAATTGGCTATCCTGGCCGTTTACCACCGGGAAGGCAGAGAAGAGGTCCTTGGGGTCGGAAGATGCATCAGAAACGACAATAAAGACACCGCACAGATCATGTTGGTTGTCCGGGATGATTATCAAAATATGGGCATCGGCAGAGAACTGATTTCCTGCCTGACCCATCTGGCAAAGAGACAGGGCTTTGCGGCCTTTACCGCGCAGGTGCTCATTGATAATAAACCGATGCTTCACCTGCTGAAGCATTTTGAGGAAAGGGAGTTTGAAGTAGAAAAGCGCCTGGATGCGGATGTTTTTGAAATGAGACTGGATTTCAAAGCGTGAATGGGACCATGGCGATGGGCCTGGAGAAGAAAAACCATGTGCGCCAGAGGGCTTGCGGGGCTGCCCCTGATCCTTCCAAGGTATACCCGTCGAGCCGTTAGTTCAGCCTGACGACCCTCACCTGATGCCCCACCCATTCGGGCGGGAGATAAACCTTTCCCGCCGTGCCGCTGGAGCCGACTTTTTTCTCGATTATCCCGTTGCCATAGACTTCGAATTTGACCCTGCCCATTGAGGCCCTCTTGCCAAGACCTTTGATGTTTTTAGGTTGCTTTCTCGTGCTCATCGCAATATCTTCTCGTCAACTCGAAGGAAGCATACACGGGTTCTGCCGGTTGTCGTGCTCATCCCCTTTCGTTTTTTGTCCCCCTTACGGGTGCCGGCCCAAGTGACCGGCACCCTTCAAGCAGTTTCCTAGCGCAAACGAAAATACATGAGGCATTCACGTATGGGACGAAACGGGTCAGGGTCTTGAGGTGGCCCTGATTTTTTTTAAGAGATGGTCTGTCGGCTTCTGTTGTTACAAATCGATCACATCGGAGATATCGAGTTCCAGCATCTTTGTGCTCGCCAAGAGCCGAGCCGTGTTTCTGGACAGGGCCGGAAAGGCTTCTCCCAGGCTTTTCAGTTCCTCAGCCGCCCTCTTGATCTCCTGAATCCTGGCGTCAATGGCCTTAATGTCTATTTTCTGATCTGTCATGGTTTTCCTCCCTAGTGGATTTTTCTCAAATCTTTGAACCTTTTCGCCTTGACTTCGTATCTGGGGAGCGTTTCATATTCGTGGAATTCAAGTTTGTACCCGAGGTTGGTCTTGAGTCTTAGCTGATCTTTGAGCTGGGCCGTGATGTCATTCTTTTTGTCTTGGAAACTGGGCATCAATTCCACCTTGAGGGTAATTCTGTCTACGTCCCCAACCTTGTCGACGATCACCTCGAACTCGTCGCTCAGGCCATTGAAGCCCCTGACAACTTCCTCGATCGCGGCGGGAGCGAGAAGTACACCCTTGACCTTGGTAATGTCATCAGCCCTGCCGATGAGGCCCCCTTTGATTGTTCGAAAGGTCCTTCCGCATGGGCACAGATCATCGGACCATTCGATGATATCCTTGGAGTCAAAGCGAACGCATGGTTGGGCAATTCTGTCCAGGGCCGTAATAACCATTTTGCCCTGCCTTCCTGTTTCATAAATGGGCTCTCCCGTTTCGACATCTTCGATTTCTACGAGAAAAAAGGCCTCGTTGACATGGAGTCCGCCGGATTGTTCTTCGCATTCAAAGCACCAGGCCCCTATCTCCGTGGCCCCTGCGTGATCATAGACCTTGGCCCCCCAGGCCTCTTCCATGCGTTTCTTGGTGTTCGGGATGGAGGCCCCGGGTTCCCCGGCGCAGGTAATTCTTTCGATGGACATCTTTTCGGGTTCAAGACCCATTTTGTTCCTCGCCGTATCCGCCATGCCCAGGATATAGGTCGGCGTAGCCATCATGGCCGTCGGTTGCAGTTCCTGTATTTTGAGAATTCGGGCCTGGGTGTCCAGCACACCCCCGGGTACGACTTCACAGCCGACCTTCTCGGAGGCATAGTGAGCTGCCCAGAAAGCCACAAAGACATTGTATCCGAAGGGTAAAAAAACGCGATCTCTGGGACGATAGCCCTGTGCCCAGAGAATGTAGGACCAGCACTCGGCCCACCATTCCCAGTCCTGCCAGGTATCCGGCTGGTAGACAGGTTGCCCCGTGGTGCCGCTCGTCTGTCTGAATTCTGTCACTTCCTCCAGAGGCACGCAAAGGGCATCACCATAAGGGAAAGGGTCTTTTCTCTGGATATCCCGCATCATGCTTTTTTCGACCTTTGGGACACGTTTGATGTCTTCAAGGGAGCGAATGTCCTCGGGTTTGATGCCTGCTTTATCATAGAGGGCCCTGTGAAACTTTGAGTGATCATAGGCCCATTGGAAAATTCTCCTGAATTTTTTTACCTGGAGATTTCGAAGCTTCTCCCCGGGAAGTGTTTCCAGGACCGGATTCCAATACTTCTGTCTTGCAATCATAGCTCCCCCTTTAATTTGAGTGGTTTATAATGGCCAAAGAGTAATCATAAATTGAATCAAACTTTTTTGTGGGTTTCAATACCAGGGGTCAAATCTAGTTAAACCTCCACAAAACCGGGTGAACCCTCTCGAGTCCGCAGTGTGTGCTATCCGCATATGAGAAGGAAAAATCCCCAAGGTTTCGAAAATTTCCCGGCTTTTCACCCCCCATTCCGTGCGGCATCCTCAACGTCCCGGGAGCGTTCGAATTATTACTCTAATGGCGCTTTTTTTATGCCATGGCTCGCTTCGGTGACGTTTTTCCCACAGGTCTAGGTCAAGGCCAGGCGGTCGTCAATGGATTGGGCTGTTTGTTTCAAGAGTTTTGCATAAGACTCGATGTCCTCATCTTTTATCTGACTATTCAATCCGATGATATAGACGGCGGTCATTATGTTTCGTTTGTATTGGTTCAAGGGAACGGCCAGGGCACGTATGCCATCAATATATTCCTGATCGCTGTACGCGTAGCCGTCCTCCCTGGCCTTTTTGATAACTTGGAGAAAAGACGTTTTGTCTACGACCGAGTAAGGCGTGTATTTTTTTAAATCGTACTTGGCGAGAATCTCTTCGATCTGGTGATTGGGCATCTTGGACAGGATGATTTTGCCCACGGCCCCGGCAAGAATGTGGGTGGCCATCCCGACCTCGGAAGAAACTTTGAGGTGAACGGGGGAGTCGACTTTGTCCACAGTGACAACCCTGTCCCGAATAAGGACCCCCAGGTACGCCGATAACTTCAGCTTTCGGTGGATTTCTTCCAAATAGGGATGGACCGTACGGATCAATTCGGATGTGTTTCCTGCCGTCCTGCCTAGGGCATAGAGACGGGTTCCGAGGCGGAATCTGTTTTCCGGGGTTTGTTCAAGAATCCCCAATTCCACGAGGCTATAGGCCATGTTATAAACGGTGCCCTTGTGATATCCAAGGGCATTGGCAATTTCGCTGATTCCGATATCTCGCTGGCTTTTTGAGAGGAGGTCCAGAATGTTAAAACATTTCTCTATAGCCGGCACCCTCTTGAACCCCGTTGCTATTCCCATGGTCGGATCCTGGCCTGTTTGGGTATTCATCTATGTAAAACAGACGTTTTCTTGAGAAAACATTAATAGTGGTCAAGCCCTTTGTCAAGTAAAATGTTTGCAATTCAATGTTTATATGGATTCTTTTTTGAATAAGTAAATGATTTAATATTTGATAAAAAAAATAGATTACCCTTGGGCCACATTTTTTTGACAGGGTGAAGGCGGTCGAATTCGAGGCGCAGGGAATCTTGTGTTTGTTCGCGAATGTGCCGAACTCCCTATGGTTTGGTCGTGTCTCGTAAAGGCGGCAACGGCCTGTCTTACCGAAGGGAATGGCGGTCCTCATTTGGCTTTTCCTGTCCATCGCAGTTCGCTGATTTTGTTGATTTCATGGGGAAAACGTGTTAATGAAAATCAATCTCGTTTACAGCTTTGCCTGTGGATTATAAGCATTGGAGGCTGGAGAACCATGGAGCCGGAAAAATATCTGAAAGGTAAAAGGGTTCTGATTGTAGATGACGAGGTCGATATCTATTTGGCCGATATCCTTGACGCACGTGAAAAGAATAAAAATGTTTTCGTTAGATGGTATGATAGGCTAAGAGGCTTTCTTGACAGGAGGTTCGGTCCGGACTGGAAGGACAAAGACGCCCATTTCTGGGACTCTCTGATGAAGAATTCAATCGAGTGAAGGTAAGCCGGGCACCCTTGTGATGCATCCTTGATTCAGCCTCTCTCTCGCCTTGTTCGATCAAGACGGCGATTTTCAAGGCCACATCCTGTAAATCAAAAGACAATCTTTTTCTGAATCTTTGATAGGGAGAGCATCGATGAAAAAAGAACCGCCTAAAATGGCTCAAAAAAGAAAAGGGAAAACCAAGTACGGTCGCCTGGTACTGATTCTCACTCTCTGCCTTGTCCTTTTCGTTCTTGTCGTTATGGCCGTCAATTCCAGAAAACCGGGTGCTCTTTCCCTTGACAATGTCAACAAGAATGTCAAGGGTTCCCATTTTTTGCAGACCAATCAGGCCTTAATCCGGCAGATGCTCGACAACTGGCTTCCAAATGATATTTTTTGGCCTACGATATTCCTCGATAACCTTCCCAATTTCCAGATCGGACAACTGGAAGTCGTTAGATACAATGCCCGGGTTCTGAGGGACAACCTCTCACGAATGAGAACCACGGACACGCTGGACCCCCATGCTGAAGCCGCGTTTACAGCCCTTTCCAACGACCCCTATAAATGGTGGTTGCCCTCATCGGAAAGTAAATGGAAATTGGGATACACCAACCTGGATGTCTTTTATCGCAATTTGGTGTCAGGAGAGTCCCGTTTTCACCCGAGAGCCGATAATCTCGTGGAACTGCTGAACCAATACACATCTCTCATGGGCGGTGTGAATACCCGCCTTATCAATGCACCCGGTGACATCAGCCGGACCTTGTCCATTGAGGATACGAAAAAAGAGCGTCCTGGTGGGCAGGGGGCTGTGGACATTGATATCCCCTGGCACAGGATTGATGATAATTTTTATTATGCCCAGGGTGTTGCCTATGCCCTCTATGAATCCTTCAAGGCCATACGAATTGACTTTCATGATGTTATTGTTGACAAGAATTCAGCCGTTCTGGTCGATAAGATCCTTGAGGTTTTTGGAAGATGTCAGTTCGAACCCCTGATCATCTTTAACGGTGATCCGGGCAGTATTTTTGCCAACCACTCCCTGAACTTGTCGGGCCTTTTCAATGATGCCAGACAAAAGATTAATTCTCTGATTGTTGCATTGATGCAGGGGTGAATCCTCCGCGAGATGTTTTCCTATGTATGAAATGCCCATCGCACAGAGCCTGATCGACATCATCAAGGAAGAGATGGCTGAGAGTGCCGCCATCAAAATTAGATCGTCACGACTGCAAACAGGGCAGAAGTCTTCGATAGTCCCTGATGCCCTGGGTTTTTGTTTTTAGGTCATCTCCCAGGGGCCGAACTGAATGAATTCCGGATTTAAAAAAATATTTATCCTGATGTCAATGGATTACCTAAATAATGGCTTTTTTGTTATATTAACAGCTTGACTTTAATGACATTTCGGTTATTTTGTTTTTGTTTGATGGAGGCTTGTTTTGTGTGCGGGCCGGTTTCGTGCTTAGAGTGTTTCCATTTGTCAAAAGTGGCAACCCGAGGGCTGAGACCATGAGAAACATTTTAAAGGAGGCTGTCACTATGGCTAATGGAACGGTGAAGTGGTTTAATGAAAAAAAGGGATTCGGGTTCATTGAACAGGAAGATGGATCGGATGTTTTTGTCCACTATTCCGGCATCAATGCAAGCGGGTTCAAGATTCTTAACGAAGGCGATCATGTAACCTTTGATGTAGAGCAGGGGCAAAAGGGCCCTGCAGCCGTCAATGTTACCGTCATCTAGTTGAGACGATCCAGGCAAAAAAAGGGCGCCCCATGTGATTCAAAAGGGGCGCCCTTTTCTTATTCGTCACAAGCCTGTCGCAGCAAAACCTTCTTCGATGCTCAGCTCAGGGCGTGATGAGACCGAGATCCTTCACGACACCGAAGTGGCGGAACCTGCCCTCCTTGACGATCTGGACCTGAACATCCTTGACAACCTCTCCGATATCCGTGAACCCCTTGATCTCGCCGGTCAGGCCGTTATAGTCCTTGGTTTCGGCGATGGCCTTCCGTATGTCGGGTCCCTTGAGACTGTTTGCCCGCTTGATGGCGTCGCAGATAATCATAAAACCGTCATAGGCGGAGGCCCCGACCATGTCGGGCTGGATACCGTAACGTTTTTCATATTCTTTCAAGAAGGCCTGAACTTCGGGTCTGGGGTCGTCCCGGTTGAGGTTGGTCACAATGACAAAGCCCTCGGCCGCCTTTCCTCCGATTTCGATGAATTTGGGGGAATCGGCCCCTTCCTCACCTAGAATGGACATGGTCAGGCCCATTTCCCTTGCCTGATTGACGATGGGACCGGTCT
>CAZXWJ010000046.1:0-22172 GCA_964644375.1 uncultured Desulfobacteraceae bacterium
CCGTGAGTGTGCCCGCATCCGTGCTGGAGGCCTATCGGGTCAATTATGGATCGGCTGACCTGGAAGGAGAATTTCTGGAATTGTATGCCTGCACGCAAGGCAATCTGCAAAAAATACTTGGAACGAAGAACGCGATTGTGATGCAGTCAGGCGAAGGAATGCTGGCCCTGTGGAGCGCCCTGAAAAGTTGCCTGCGACCCGGAGATCGAGTGGTCTCGGTGGCTACCGGCGTGTTCGGCGACGGGATCGGCGACATGGCCGAATCAATAGGGGCAAGTGTCAGGAAAATCAGACTTCCCTATAATGAAACCATCTCCGATCTGGCCCCCGTTGAAGCCCTGGTTTCCGAATTTAATCCGAAAATGATCACGGCGGTTCATTGCGAGACTCCATCAGGGACCTTGAACCCGCTGGCCGAACTTGGGCGGCTGAAGAAGTCCTGCCGGGTGCCTTTGCTCTTTGTGGATGCCGTGGCCAGTGCAGGCGGATGCCCGGTCCTGGCCGACGATTGGTCAATTGATCTCTGCCTCGGCGGATCCCAGAAATGCCTGTCTTCACTTCCCGATATGGCTTTTCTCTCGGTGAGTGAATCGGCATGGGAAATCGTGCGGGAAACGGGCTATGAGGGGTATGATGCCCTAAGCCCTTACGAGAAGGCCCTAGCCGAGGCATATTTCCCCTACACTCCGAACTGGCAGGGGGTGGCGGCTCTCAATGCAGGGGCGGAACTGCTCCTCAACGAAGGGCTTCCCGACAGTTTTGCCAGACACTCATCGGTCGCGGCCCACTGCCGAGAACGGATCATTGCGATGGGATTGACCCTGTTTCCGGCACCGGGTGCGGTTCCCAGCCCCACGGTCACCGCCGTCAATCTGCCCTCCGAAACCACATGGCTCGAATTCGATGCCAAACTTCGACAAAAGGGGCTCGCCGTGGGCGGCAGCTATGGGCAGTTGGCCGGGAAGGTCTTTCGTCTGGGTCATATGGGGAGCCAGGCCGAAGAGGAACTTGTCGAAAAGGCCCTGGATATCATTGCCGGGGTCATCCGGTCTCGCTAGGGATTATTTTGCTGTCAAAAATCTGGTCCTTCGGACCCGGATTTTTTATTTCGGACAGGTTTGATTCGGTCTGTGCGCAAATGAGACGTTCTAGGCATTGACCTGGTTCAGAATTTCCCCTTTGTTCAGTAGTGCGATGATCTGGGTTGCAGCAGCAATGCCGGCATTATAGTTGGCTTCAACCGTCTGGGCGCCCATTTTTTTCGGGGTAAAGAAGACCCGGCCGGGGAATTTTTGCATCAGGGCATCGGCATTTTTCGGGGCAATGTCGGACGCATATTTAATGTCGGGTCTGTTCTCCATGGCCTTCATCAGATCGTCCTCATTGATGACCTCGGCCCGGGCCGTATTGATGATTGTTGCGCCCTCCTTCAACCGGGACAGGATGTCATAGTTGATGGACTTTAGCGTTTCGGGCGTGGCCGGGATGTGGAGGGAGACATAATCACAGCAGTCATAAAGATCCTCGCTGCAACTCTTGCACTCCACGCCGCTATCCTGAAACACGCATCGATCGATGAAGGGATCGAATGCACAAACTTTCATGCCGAAACCCCTGGCCAGGTCGGCGACAATTTTACCGACATTGCCGTAGGCATGAATGCCGATTTGCTTGCCCTTGAGTTCCGTACCGGGCTTGCCGTTGTAATTCCCTCGGGCCATCATGATCATCATTCCAATGGCCAGTTCAGCAACGGCGTTGGAGTTCTGGCCGGGGGTGTTTTCCACGATAACTCCCCGGGTCTTGGCGGCGGCGCAGTCCACATTGTCGTAGCCTGCACCGGCTCGCACAACTACTTTGAGTTCCTTTGCCGCCTCCAGCACCTCTTCGGTCACCTTGTCGCTGCGGATGACCATTGCCTCAACATCTGAAACAGCCGAGAGCAATGCAGCGTTTTCCTCATATTTTTCGAGGATAACGGGTTCGAGGCCGGCTTCCTGAAACAACTTGACCATGCTGTTCCTCACCGTTTCCGCAAAGGGCTTCTTTGTCGCGATAAGTACTTTTTTGAGCATAAACAAACCTCGCAATTAAATTTTTAAGGTATCATACAGTAAAAGTCTACTGAATTCAAGAGGGTATGATTATATCTGAGTATGACTCAGACGATCCGGTGGGCGGATCAAAGGGATGAGGCTCTGAGACTCTGAAAATCTTGGCATTTCAAGGCGACCGGCTGTATAAGAGAAAGAGCCGGAGCTTTGGAGTGAAGGATGCTGAAGGGTGAATCAAAAGGATTTTATAAAAGAGGAAAACAGGAAATATGAGAATTGGCATATCAACTGATGGTCCGGGCATGGATGCTGAAGTGGGGCCACGTTTGGGTACGGCCGAATATCTCCTTGTTATCGATTCGGATACCATGGAAGTGGAAGCGGTACACAATCCGGGGGCCTCGAGCCTGAACCAGGCCGGTATCCAGGCCGTTATCCTCGCGATCACCCATAAACTGGATGTCTTGCTGACCGGTTATTTAAGCCCTGTAGCGGAGAAACATCTCACCGGAAACGGGATCCGGGTCATCAGGGGGATGTCGGGAAAGGCCTTTGATGCCTTTGAGCTCTGCAGAAAAGGCATTTTAGAGGGCTCCGGGCTTTCTGAAAAAAAATCAAAAAAAATGGCCGTTTCATGGGGTGAGGTTCCCCTTTCCCTTAAAAGTTCAGCCAGACAGTTTGGCCGAGTGATTCCCGTCATGGTAGGCGTTGTCATGGTGATAGGATTGTTTCAGACCTTTATGAAAAAAGAGGTTATCACATCGCTTTTTTCAAACCATGGCTTGTTGGATACTTTTTTTGGGGCCCTGGCGGGAAGCCTTTTTGCCGGCAACCCCATCAACAGCTATATTCTCGGTGGAGAGTTGCTGGAGCAGGGGGCCAGTCTTCTGGCCGTGACAGCCTTTATGGTGACTTGGGTGAGTGTAGGTGTGCTTCAATTGCCTGCGGAGATTGCCGCCTTGGGGAAGCGTTTCGCCCTGATCAGAAACGGTCTCTCCTTTTTGTTCAGCATGTGCATTGCGGCCTTCACAGTTGCAGGATACCGACTTTGGGGGGGATGATGTCTTTGAGAGACCAAAAAAGCGGGGACGGACGGGGCAAAAATTTTTTGTCCGGTCCCTATCTATTCCTATTCGTCGTGGGCCTTTCCTACGGAATCCTCTTCCTGATTTTTCCCGAAAAGGCCGGCCCGGCCCTCAAGAGCAGTGGCCGAATCTTATGGAGTATCGTCCCGGCGCTTTGTCTGGTCTTTGTCCTGATGGTGCTGCTGAATCTCTTCCTCAAATCTTCTCAGGTCGTAAAGTTTATGGGCGAGGAAGCGGGTCTCAAGGGAGTTATTCTTTCAGCCGCTGCAGGCATTATTTCCATGGGGCCGATTTACGCCTGGTATCCCCTGCTGAAGGAGGTGAAACAACGGGGTGCCGGAAACAGAGCCATAGCCATTTTTTTGGGTAACCGGGCGGTCAAGCCTTTTCTTTTGCCGATCATGGTCTCATATTTTGGATGGGTGTATGTACTTTTTCTCACCTTTTTCATGATTCTGGGTTCGATCGGCGCCGCGTATCTGGTGGGTGGCCTGTGTAGCCGAAAGACGGATCAATCATAATTTATTTTTCGGAGCTTGAAACCTGAAATGTTCCCCGACTATCCTATGGCTTTCTGGTTATGTGCCGTGCCCGCCGTCCTGCTCTTCGGTATTTCCAAGGCCGGATTCGGCTCCGGAATCGGTATCCTGGCAACGCCTTTGCTCACCCTGGCTATCCCTGTGACCGAAGCGGTGGGCCTCCTGCTGCCCCTTTTACTCATTACGGATGTGTTCGCCCTGATCCACTACCGTACCCATTTTGATCGACCGAATATCAAAATCCTCTTGCCTGCCGCCTGTATCGGTATTGCTGCCGGGGCCTTCTTTTTTGATTATTTTCGGGCCAGCCAACGGATCCTGCAATTCTCAATAGGCGTTGTCGCTCTTTTTTTCGTCCTGTTTCAAATCTTCAGGGTCCTCATTCTGGGTGCTCTGGTAAAACGTCGTCCCACAATCCTTGAAGGACTCTTGTTGGGCGCGGCATCCGGTTTTATCTCGACCCTGGCCCATGCAGGCGGGCCTCCCGTGGCCATGTACCTGCTGCCCCAGAAACTGGAGAAGTCCCTGTTCGTGGGCACCACGGTCATCTACTTTGCAGCTCTCAACCTCATAAAACTGCTGCCATACGGTATTCTGGGGTTGCTCCATGCAGGGGACACCAGGACCATTCTTTTTTTGGCTCCCTTGACCTACATAGGGGTCAGGCTTGGGATCAGCCTGAATAGGCGATTTTCAGATCGCTGGTTCAACAGGGTGATCTATACCATCCTGTTTATCACCGGCCTTCAACTGATGCTGGGTAGAAATATCCTGAGCCTTATTCTTGGTTAGGGATAAGAAGCAGTTTATTCGAAAATTTTTCTATTTCGGGATGCTTAACGGGCCGGGTTTGGATGACTTGCTAGCGAAGATGAAGGCGAGTAATGGCGTGTTGGATACATGCCTTGATGCTTTCCGTTTTTGACTGATTTTCGGAATTTAAATCAACGGCCAGAATGATGCCAAGGATCAAAGCGATCAAGAAGAGAAGGATGATCGGGAACAAGACGTATTCCCAGTGAAAAATCATGGCAGTCCACTCCTGTCCAAAAATTACGAATCGTTGCGGGCCTCACTGGCGGCATGAGGAAATCTGAGATTGAAAGTGACACAGGTGCAGGTGCACGTGCATGTGCTCGGTCGAAACGGCCGGCGTCGCATTCCGTGGACCGGCGATTATAATCTGATTTCCACCTTACCTTTCAAATATTCTTTCACCGCATGGATGGGGACCTCTTTTCGGTGGAAAATCCCGGCAGCCAGGGCGGATTCGGCGTCGGTCTTGGTAAAGACCTCCTGAAAATGTTCCACGCAGCCAGCGCCACTTGAAGCTATAACAGGAATCGTGACCGATTTTTTGACCGCGTTGATCAGTTCGAGGTCGAATCCCAGGTTGGTGCCGTCCCGGTCGATGCAGTTGAGAAGGATTTCTCCGGCTCCCAGTTCCTGGCAGGCCTTCGCGAGGGTCATGGCATCCAGTTCCCGGCCCTCACGCCCTCCCTTGACGGTGCACTGGTACCAGCAGAAGCATTCTCCGTTCGGGCCCGGAAGGGTGGTTTCGATGACCTGATGTTTGACCTCCTTCGGCGATCGGACATACACCCGCCTGGGATCAATGGAGATGACCACCGCCTGGCTTCCATAGACGCGGGATATTTCTTCAATGGCGCTCCGTCCCGTCTTCCGGCCGGTTTTGAGATAATCTTCCGCGATCAGAACCGCGTCACTCCCGATGGAAACCTTGTCGGCGCCGGACCGAAAGTACTCGGCTGCGACCTCCAGGGCCGAGTATTCACGGCCATCCTTATCCCTGTAGTCTCGAATGCCTCCGCCGATGGTCAACGGCACAAAGACACTGCGTGAGGTTTGCTTCAGGACTTCGATCATGGGCATGTCTTCAAGGGGAAAATCTCTAAATCCCGTGATGTTGAGAAAGGTGATCTCGTCGGCTCCCTCCTCATAATAACGTCCGGCGAGTTCAACGGGCCGGCCCAGATTTCGAACCATTCCGCTCTCCCGGACGTCGTACTGGTCCCCTTTGGTGACCACCAGGTCGCCCTGGTCGTTGGTGCGCACGTCCAGGCAGGCGATGATTCGCTTGGCCAGGCGGGTACCGGTCGATTCCCATGAAAACCGAGGCGTTTCAGTGGAGAGGTCGAGGAAGTTTTTCAGGAGGCGGAGACCGGCATCACCGCTTTTTTCAGGGTGAAATTGGGTGGCCGTGATGTGCCCCTTCTGAATAGCGCTGACAAAGTTGTAACCGTAATCGGTGCTTGTCAGAACGACCGTGTCCGCCTCAGGTGCGACATGGTAAGAATGGTCGAAATAGAATTTTTCATCACCGCGAAATCCATTGAAGATTCGTGACGGGTGTCCGATATTGATGCCGTTCCAGCCGATGTGGGGAACGGAAAGACCGATGGCGAAGCGTTTAACGGGACCCTTGATAAAGCCCAGACCCTTGAGCCCGGGGGCCTCCTCGCTTTCTTCAAAAAGGGCCTGCATCCCCAGACAGATGCCCAGAAAGGGCCGGTTCGAATCGAGGTAGGCTCTCAAGGGTTCTATAAAATGCTTTTCCTGCAAGATGTGCATCATGCTGCCGAAGGCCCCGACGCCCGGGAATACAAGCTTTTCTGCGGACAGGATGTCTTCGCCGGTATCCACGACCCGGACCTTTTCTCCCAGGTTTTCGATGGCATTGATGACGCTGCGGGCATTGCCGGCGCCGTAGTCCAGTAATGTGATCATTTTTTCAGCTTATCCCTGATTTCAAAAAGCTAAATGTCTATCGTAACCGTATAATGGGAAAATGCCTCATGGCATTGTATTTGATATCCCAATATTTTATTTTAGGCAAGGATGAAGAGAAAGGAGAATCGGGCAAAATGATGACAGAAGTCGGCAGGAAAGTCTGGAAAAGATGTTTTCCGGATCGGCTCGCCGGATCGCGGCTCTTTTGGATTCTGATCATTTTGTTCCTGGTCTCGGGGTGTGCCGGTCGGATTGAGGTGACCGACAGGCCGGAACCGGTACCGATTCCGGAAAAGACGGAGATTGAACGGGTGGGCTATACCATCCAAATAGGGGCGTTTTCGAATCTCGAAAATGCCGTCCGTCTTACGGAAGTGCTCGATGATCAGGGATTGGACGCCTACTATTTCCGACATGAATCGAGCCTTTATAAAGTGCGTTTCGGTGATTTTACCACAAAGGAGGAAGCCTTGAGGGAGGCAGGCGGCCTGGCCTCCAATGCGATTATAGAAGGCTACTATATCGTGAGTCCCGAGGACTATGCCCTCGCAAAGGAGGGAAAAGATAACCCCCTGAATCTGAGGCGCGACATCGTGGCCACGGCTGAGAGCTTCCTCGGTCTCCCCTATCGATGGGGCGGTTCGTCTCCGGACAAAGGGTTCGATTGCAGCGGGCTGGCCATGGCCGTATACCGACTGAACGGTCTCAGGCTTCCGCGATCCTCAAGGAGTCAATACAGGGCGGGGAGGCCGATCGATCGAGGTGAATTGGAAGAGGGGGATCTTGTCTTTTTCGCAACTTCCGGTGGGAGGCGGGTCTCACATGTAGGCATCTATATGGGAGACGATCGGTTTATCCATGCCCCCGGAAGGGGAAAGCGGATAAAGACGGGATCCCTCTCCAATGGCTATTTCAGGGTTCGGTATGTGGGTGCAAAACGCTATATTTAGAAGCTTGGTGTCCGGAACGCTGAATAACCCTGCAAAGCATAACCTGAAATCAAAACAATTTTGACGCCTCTTTTCCTTGAGGTCGGCGGGCCAACTTATAGAAGGGAAACGTTTATTCATCCTAATAGGTCACCTTGGGTAAATGCCTTTCGGATTTGGTGAGTTCATCGTAGCAACCCATAAGCCTGCCAGCCACAATGCCTGCGAGTCTGCGCATCACCCCAAGACCTTCGACCGGATGGTTCTGAAAAATACGCATGAGTCGATCTCCGTCGATTTTAACGACCTTGCTGTTTTTTTTGCATTTTGCCGTGGCCGTATATCGCCTCGGTTCAACAAGGGCCGACCAGCCGAAAACGGAATCGAATTCATCGACTGAAAAGATCATACGTTCCTCCGCCTGGACGGTAATCTCGATAAGACCCTCCTGCATGATGTAGAGATAATCAGCCGTGTCACCTTGTTTGAACAGCACATGTCCTACCGAAAGGACCTCCTCCTTCGATATGTCGGTGATTTCGGTCTGGACATGCCCGGGCATTCCCTTGAAAAGTTCTGCCTCCCTGATAAACATAGGGCTCACCTCCTCTGCATTCTTTTGAGATAAATTGGGGTTTTGGGCTTTACGATTTATCTGACCATTCAGGTTTGGCCTTTGACGTTGAATTCGGGAAATGGTCCGGAGGTGGATAAAACTTACAAGCTGAGAATTTTTTTCAGGGGCGGTTCAAAGTCCTGTCCTCCCCCATATGGGGTGGTTGATTGAGCGGGGATTCTAGCGTGCCGACAAAAAATTATATTTAATTATAACCCCAATCGGGACGGCAAGGCGAGAAAAAAGACGACAGGGAAGTGAAAGATGAAAAAAAAGGAGTGAGCATAAAGCGTTGTTTATTCATCGGTGCCGGAATTGATGATTTCATCGGGGTGAACATGGCGCCCTGAAACGACCTTTCCCCGAATGGAGATGCCCGCCCGGTGTACGGTTTCAGGATCGCCTGAAACAAGGGGATGCCACCATTCAAGGTCTCTGCCTTCGGCGACGCATCGGTATGCACAGGTCATCGGCAGCCAGTTCAGGTCTTTTATCGTTTCAGGGGTAAGCGAGAGGCACTCGGGGTTGAGGCTCAATCGTTCGTGATAGATCATGCAATGACAGGTGTCTATGTCCAGAAACGAACAAGAGACTGAAGTCGTCTCGATTTTTCCGGTATCTTCATCCTCTTCTTTTTCCAGACAGCATATTCCGCAACCGTCGCACAGGGATTCCCACTCATCCGAAGTCATGCGGTTGAGGGGTTTGACTTTCCAGAACGGTTCTTTTTTCATCGACTCATGAACCTGCGGATCAATCAGACCCATAGCTGTCTGGTTTTTTGAAACGCATTCAGCCAAGGATGGGTCACGACAATTTTTTTTCAAAATGTAGAAGAGAAATTCAGCATCGGGGACTGCGCAATCTGTTTCTCAAGTTGGTATACCGCCTCTTCGTCTTGTTGTTTCCGACCGCCATGGCGAGTGCCCGTTTTGTTCCGATCAAAATTACGAGCTTCCTGCCCCGGGTCACGGCCGTGTAAATAAGATTTCTTTGCAGGAGTATATAGTGCTGGCTGAGCACGGGAATAATGACTGCGGGGTATTCGGACCCCTGGGATTTGTGTACGGAGATGGCGTAGGCCAGAACGATTTCATCCAGATCCTTGAAATCATATGGAATTTCACGGCCATCAAAGGATATACGGACCTCCTGACTTTCGGAATCGATGCGCATAATTCTTCCAATATCTCCGTTAAAGACCTCCTTATCGTAGTTGTTCTTGATCTGCATGACCTTGTCTCTGAGATGGAAATTCCGGTTTCCCCTCATGAGCCCGTCTTCAGAGGGGTTAAGCGCATTTTGCAGCGATGTATTCAGATTCCCTGCACCCACAATACCCTTATGCATGGGCGTCAGGATCTGAATATCATTCACCGGGTCAAAGTCGAATCTTTGGGGTATGCGTTCTTTTGCGAGATGAATGATCATCTTGAGGACTTCTTCCGGATCTTCCTGCTCTATGAAGTAGAAATCCTGGAGTCTGCGTCCTGTGGGTTTAAGATCGGGAAGTAACCCCTGATTGATTTTATGGGCATTTACGATGATGAGACTTTCCCTGGCCTGTCGGAATATTTCATTCAGTTCCACGACCGGCACGGATTGGGATCTGATAATATCCTTGAGAACGTTTCCCGCGCCCACGGACGGAAGCTGATTGACATCACCGACCAGGATGAAAGTCGCGCCGGGGGGTACAGCCTTTAACAGATGGTGCATCAGGATGGTATCAATCATTGATGCTTCATCAACGATGAGTAAATCACAGCTCAGCGGGTGCTCCTCGTCTTTTTGAAATCCGCCTTTCTGAATGCTGTACTCCAGCATACGATGGATGGTCTTTGCCTCACGTCCGGTTGTCTCGCTCATCCTTCTGGCCGCTCGACCGGTGGGAGCCGCCAGAAGGATTTTGATCCTGAGCTTTGAAAAGATTTTCAGGATGGCATTGATAATCGTAGTTTTCCCTGTGCCGGGTCCGCCCGTAATCACCATCGCCTTGCTTTGGGCCGCACGTTTGACGGCCTCGACCTGCTTTTCAGCCAGTTCAATGGCCAGTTGGTTCTGCACCCAGTCAATAGCGGATTCGGTGTCGATTTCACGAATGGATTTCGGGGCATGGCTCAGGGTTTTCATTCGTTCGGCGATACGGGTTTCGGAAAGATGGAATTTGGCCAGGTACACGGCCTTGTTGTTTTCCGAAAAATCACCTTCGTTCAGGTCCTCGATAACAATTCTTTTCTCCAAAGCGGCGCCGGTGAAGGCCTTGACGATAACCTCACGGCCTACCTGCAGGATTTCCCTGCATTTTTTAACCAAGGACTCATAGGGATAATAAACGTGGCCTTCATCGGAAAGCCGGTGCAGAACGTAAAGGATCCCCGCCGCAGCCCGCAGTTCGGAATCCTTTTTGAATCCGAGCTTTTCAGCAATGCCGTCCGCGGTAACAAAACCGATTCCGAAGATGTCCGTGGCCAGGCGGTAGGGGTTCTGTTTGACCACATGGATGGAGAGATTGCCGTATTGTTTGAAAATTTTGGTTGCATATCCGGAACTGACACCGTGACTCTGAAGGAAGAGCATGACTTCGCGGATTTCCTTCTGGTCGTCCCAGGCCCTCTTAAGCATCCCGATCCTTTTTTCTCCAATCCCCTCGACTTCAGCCAGCCTATCAATTTTATTTTCAATGATATCAAGGGTTTCTTTTCCAAATCTCTTAACGATTCGCTTGGCCATGACCGGGCCGATCCCTTTGATGAGCCCGGAACCCAGGTATTTTTGAATCCCATAGGCAGAGGCCGGGACCATGGATTTATACTGCACAATCTTGAACTGCTCCCCGTATTTCGGGTGGTTCGCCCATTCCCCTTTCATCTTTATGATTTCACCGGGGATGGGGGCCATAAGGTTCCCTACAATGGTGACAAGATCACGTTGACCGTAAACCTTCATCTTGGCCACGGTATATCCGTTTTCGTCGTTGGTGTAGGTGATTCTCTCGATTTGTCCCTGAAGATCGGCCAACATTTTTTTCCCCTGATCACAGGCTTGTCGCTGTATCGGGTTATTTCCGAATTTTACTGGATAGCGGTTATGCAGCGCTGGGGATAACTTACCTTCAAAGAGGCCCCTGCACAACCCCTTTTGATATCGGGGTGCATGGCAAAAAATGAAAAGAACGGATTTTGTGATTTGAAAGATTCGAGGGAAAAGAGAAACGACGCTTGCCGACTTGATTCGTCCTCTTGTTATGGTTATTTTGATATATAAATATGAATTGGTTATTGAATATGAAAAATTTATAAATCTGGGGGACAACACCATGATGACTTTGGAAGACATAAAAAATGATATCGAGATTATCAATGATATTGATTGGGATATGACGCCTGAAGAGGCCGTCACATTATACCTGGAATGGGGCAATAACTGGAGCCACGGAAAAATGGTTCGGTCAAAAGAGGATCAATCCTATTATTTTGTGGCAAATACCTGGGAAAACAGCCTCTGCGTCTATCTGATAAAACGGAATTCGGAGGAGGCCATTGAACTCGCAACCATTGATATTCCGAAGGCAATGGAAAAAAGGTTTCTCAAGGAAAGTTCAGGGCATAAAGGTGTGTATGCTCTGAACGACGAGATTAAGTTGTGGCTGAGAAAAAAACTGAATATCGATTCCCACTGCAGAGCAGGGGGAACGAGATGCGCGCATCGTCGGACCAGGCACGGCGTTATGCAGGGTTTGCGGGCTCAAGCCTTGATGGCATAAGGGCATTTCATCATAGCATCCATCGATTGGGTTATGCTCAGCGTCAAATCCAAATGCGCAGTTTCTGTCAAAAACCGTTTTTTTGATCCGACCCGTTGGATCCTGCGCAGTGACTCGTGGCGCTGGGTAGGAAAATGTAAAGATTACAGTCTCGTTCATGTTTGCGAGAAGTAAAGAGGTATGAATGAAATTGATGGCACTTAATTCTTCCAATTTACACGATATTTTTTATTTGACCATCCGTTTTAATTGGCCTATACCTCTAGGTTTAGCTTTCTACGCCTTCCGGTCGTGAATCCATTGGTTCCGTCGTACGTGCCATGGATATGCATTTTGCGGAAGGCCTTTGGAATAGGGAATCTCCTGCGGGGGATATCCGGTAAACTCAAAAAAAAACAGGCATCAAAGGAGTAGAATGGGACTCATTGAAAATAAAACGGCCGTTATCACCGGGGGCCACTCGAAGATAAGCCTGGAAATTGCCACGCGGTTCCACCATGAAGGGGCACGGATTGTGCTTTTCGGGCCTGAGGAAGAGAGCATTAAAGAGGCCTGTGCGGCGATTGATCCGAAGAGTGATCGCGTCTGGGGCGTTACGGGAGATGTCAGAAAGAAAGAGGATGTAAAAATTCTCATGGAGATGGCCCTGGAAAAGACGGGGCGAATCGATATCCTGGTCAATAACAATGAGCTGAAGCGGGAGGGCAAACTTGATAAAACCGATCCCGGTCTGTGGATGGAACTCATGGATACCCATGCTTATGCTCCCTGGCGTCTGATGGTGGCCGTACTCCCTGAGATGCGAAAGGCGGGAGGCGGTACCATTATCAACATCTCATCAATCGCAGGGGGAACCGCCTTTGCCGGAATAGGGGTCTATTGCGCAAGCCATGCCGCCCTGCAAATGCTTTCCAGGGTGACGGCCAAGGAGGTTTCATCGGACAATATTAGGGTCAATCTCATATGCCCTGCGGTGGTGGAAGATGCGAAACCGGTGGAGCTCGAACCTGGAGATGAATTGATATCGGAGTTAGCGGGTAAGAACGGAAACCCTGAAGACGTGGCGGATGCCGCTCTTTTTTTGGTCTCGGATCAAAGCTCATGGTTGACGGGCATAACTCTGGATCTTGATGGGGGGCGCCATCTATCTCCTACCCCCTGATTGGGGCTTCTCCTGAACAGATCATTTCCGTATTTCAGACAACCGCAGTCCGTCCCGCCTTGGCGGGACAAGAGCCATCAAGAAAAAAGGAATTAAGCTGAATGTTGATCGATAATCGCTGATCGCTTCATCTGGAAATCATGTATCTCTGGATGGAAACCAATTCAAATGATAACCGTCAAAGTCTTTCCCACATTGAGGCCTTTTCTGCCTCCGACATGTCCCGGAGGCACTGAATTTTCAGTGGACCTTTCGGATCTGCCGGGTGAAAGAGCGTGTATAGAAGATCTCATTTCTTTCCTGAGAATTCCCCGGAAAAAAGTGAATATAGCTATCCTCAATGGACAAATCTTGAGGGATTTCAAACGGGGATTGAAAGAAGGAGACAAGGTGGTCCTCTCTCCACCCATTGCGGGTGGCTGATTGCAGGATAAAGACACAAACAAAAGCCGGTCCCGGGGACCGGCTTTTGTTTGTTCATTGCCGAGGTTGTGGCGGGATGGAATGGCGCGTTAATGTATCGAGGGTCTTTCCCTACTCCAACAAGCCATCATCCTAGGTTTCCACTATGAGTAGAACCATCCCGGACTCACCAATGGGGCTATTTCAGAAATGCCCCAATTTGCGTTGATCAGGCCTGATTCCGGTTAAAGTTTGAGTTGCTCGGCCACATAGTCGAGGCCCAGGCCCATAAGTTTTTCCCTTTTAGGTATTCCGGTCTTCGGGTCCCAGCCCCTTGCCCGGTAGTATTCATCAAGCATGACCTTGAGATCCGCTTCACTGATCACCTGTCCCTTGGAGCCTCCCTGGCTCAGGGGTTCTGTCATGAGTCGTTCGGGCAGGGTGTCGTCGGCCCGGGTAAAACCCTCCCGCATATTGAAGGCCTTGGCCAGGTTGTTGAGCCGTTCCCCGACCTGAACCACCTCTTCGGGTGTGAAGGCAAGGCCCGTGACCGCCTCCATCAGGGCGGCCGTGTTCTCCGTAGCGTTTGCGGGCAGGGCCATATCCAGGAGAAAGGCGCACATGGTGGCACAATCGCAGGTCACGGCCCTGACGTCCTGGTTCCACTTGGTGAGTTCCCCTTTTCGATCCGTGCTGAACCGATCCACTTCCCAGGGAACCGGAATAGCGAAGATCTCCTGGAAGGCATAGCCCCGGTTATGGTCCGCCCCGGTGTAAGACGTGGCATAATTCAGACCGTGGGCCTTTGCTCCGCGCACATCATATCCGGGCAGCTCCAGGCCCTTGACGTGCATGGCGTATTTTTCGGAACCTTTGCCTATCTTTTCCGCAGCCGCTTTCGTACCGTCTGCCAGGACGTCACCGAACCCTTCACGAAAGGCCATGAGACGCAGCAAGGTGTTCATGGCCTCGTGGTTCCCGAATTTGAGATCCAGGCCACCGGTCTGCTCCGTGTCCAGGAGGCCCTTCTCAAAGAGTTCCATGGCAAACCCGATGGTGACACCTGCCGAGATGGTATCGAGTCCGAGTTCATCACAGAGCCGATCCGCCTCCACAATGGCCTCGGCATTGTCCACACCGGTCTCTCCGCCCAGGGAGTAGAGGGTCTCGAACTCAGGTTCTCCCAGTGCCCCGGCGTAGGGCCCGGTCCTGGCCAGTTTCAGTTGCGTGCAACCTACCGGGCACTGGTAGCAGTGTTCGCTCCCGACCTTGAGGCGTTCCTGGGCCGCAACACCGATCTCTTCATCGGGTGTGAATTCACCCGTAGCGGTGTAGTTCTTGGCCGGGAAGATCCCGATCTCACACGTGTGATTGACCACCATGGAGGTCCCGAGGTTCGAGAACTGAGAGTAAAGGATAGGACTTTCCTTTAAGGACTTGAGCATATCGGCCCTTGCACGCTTATATTTTTCTTCATCGGCGATAGGAACGGTGCCCGTGCCCCGAACAGCGATGGCCTTGAGGTTCTTCGATCCCATGACGGCCCCGAGCCCCTTGCGGCCGGCCGCCCTTCGTTCATTGACAATGCAGGAGATCTTGCTCAGATTCTCCCCGGCAGGGCCGATGCAGGCAATCCGGACATTTTGATCCGCTAGCTCATTTTTGATAATCTGCTGGCAGTCTCCGGTCCGGGTGCCCCAGGCCTTGGCCGCCGGACGAAATTTCACCTCCCCGTCCTTGATCCAGAGATAGGTGGGTTTTTCTGCCTTCCCCTCGATGATGAGCATGTCGTAGCCGGCAAACTTCAGCTCCGCGGGGAGGTAGCCCCCCGTAAGGGCCACCCCCATGCCGCCGGTCAGCGGCGATCGGGCCGCCACCGCCATGCGGCTGGCGCAGGGGATCGTGGTCCCCGTAAAGGGGCCCACGGAAAAGATGAGTTTGTTGTCGGGGCCCAGTGGATCCGTATTCGGTTTCAGCTCATCGAATAGGTATTGGATCGCAAACCCGGCCCCGCCGATAAAATCCCTGGCCAATTTCAGCGGCAGATCCTCCACCATAGAGCTCTGGTCGCTGAGATTGACGCGCAATATTTTTCCTGCATATCCCCCTGAATACATTTTACCCCTCCAAGAGTAAACTTAGTGCCTATTCGAAGATAGGCTTTCGAAAACACTTCTCGATTTTTATGTTTGTTCTATGAAAATTAGATGACGTAATCATAATATCCCCTGACCACACGATATCTCGCGATCTGCTGCCCTCCCAGCCATAGCTGGGGGATCTTTGCATCTCGAAGGTATTTTTCCAGGTTGTACTCCGGTGAGATGCCGTTCGACCCCATCAGTTCGGCCGCCATATTGGTCACCCACACCGCCCCGTCCGAACAGAAGATCCTTGCGGCACTTGCCTTGGAAATCATTGTTTTCGAAAATGGGGGGCCGTATTGCTCAGGATGATCCATCATCCAGGCAAAATTGTAGACGGCCGCGCTCATCAAATCGATGCGCATGGCCATTTCCGCGATGATGCCTGCAGCCAGACTCCATTCCCTGACCGGCTTGCCGCCGCTTTTGCGTTCCTTGGTATATTCAAGCACAATTTCAAAGGCCGCGCGGGCCATTCCAAGGGACATGGTACAGGAATGCCACTGGGTTCCCGCCATGGCGGCAGCGTAAAAGTGGACATCATGGCCCGGTCCTGCGAGGCGGTATTCCTTGGGAACCCTCACATTGTCATAAAAGATGCTGGTATTAATGGATGTCTTGAACCCCATTTTGGCCTCCGGTTTTACGAAGGAAAGACCGGGGCTGTCTCCGGGAACATAGATCAGTGCGATGCCGTCTTCCCCGGCATTCGGGTCGGTATTGCAAAGCGTCAGATAGACACTGGCGAGGCCCGCATTGGTGGGCCAGGACTTTGTGCCGTTGTTGACATACTCGTCTCCATCCAATTTGGCCTTGGTGGCAACGCCCCGTCCTTGGAGCAAAGGATTCTCGGAATCCGCTCCCTCCCGTTGCATCGGTCATGGAGAGGCAGGCGTAGCACAGTTTGTCTCCACAAAAGGCGGGTGCGAATCTTTCGAGCACGGCCTTGTTTTCAGCGTGGATGGCAGGTCCCAATATGATTCCTGCGTTGATCCCTGCGCTCAAGCTGATCCCGGCATCTCCCCTGGCCAGTTCCTCACACACGATCCCGAGCGTCGTCATGGAACCCGGCCCATTGCCGCCGTATTCAGGTGGATACCCGGCCTTCTGGATTCCAACTTAATGATCTTATTTATTCCTTCGGATTTGGCGTTGGTCTGCCGAGTTTCTATGAGGGGTGGAATTCGACCCCTATATTTTTTTCGTGTTTTAACAGACTTGCGGGTGGGTTCGATGCGGCTTTTAAGAGCGGTCGTCATCCGGGCGTCAATAAATCTTTCGGCAGCCCATGCTGTCTTGTAATCCCGGAATTGTTCGAACCCATCTTTATCCATATCATGCACGATGCTCCGACGTTTCATACAAACAGGGCAACGTCAACCGGTTGTGAGGGGTTTTACACAGAGGTTCGGCCCCTTGCCCCTGAATTTGATTTCGTAGTAGTAATATCCCTTTCCATCTCAACAAAATTCGAATAAATTTACAGACAGCCAAAGATCCATCCGTTGTTTTTTTGTCTTCCATAACTTCTTTTAACAAGGAGTAAATCTATGGTCTTAGTAAAAAAATCAATAAACCTCGTTTCCACTGAATAAAGAGTTACCTTTTACGCCGCAGACAGCCCTCCTGTGCTCCGACGAGCCATTGGAAGAGCCCATTTTCACACAGGAGAGACCTCTTTGCTGCTGGTTCGGAAATCGACGATTTTCTGTTGAGAAACCCGAATAGCCTTTTTTTTCGGTGGCAGGGTTTATAATAGCGTCTTGTTGTCAATGGCTTTAAAAGACGCTCATCTCAGGTGAATACTGCATCCTTTTCGCGTGGTCGCCGACTATTTCCGATTACGATATACCTTAATTTTTTCAATGCCTTCAGGCATCGTTCCCTGACACTATGATCCTAGTATTCCTTCGACAATTTCTTTTGATGTCTTGATGAACCCATCGATGTTTTCATCTGTCATTGGTAGTGAAAGGGCGAGTTGGCCGCGGTGGACAGGAAAATAGCCGCGGGTTGCTATTTCAAGCGCAAAGGTCTGGATGTGTTCCCCATTGACGTATCTTAGAATATCCCTGTGGGTCGTTAATGCTCTTCCCGGTTTATCCGTGAAGGCATACCCCAGAAAGGAAAACTCCCCGTACACCTGAAAGGGGTAATTTTTTCGTTCAGCCCATTCGTTGAGTTCATTTTTGATTCGACCCGCAAGAGCATTCAACTGGTCGTATGAGGCCTCATTCATGACCTCCATGCAGGCAATACCTGCCCTGGTGGCAAGGGGATGCCCATGATGGGTCCCGGAAATATTGATCTGTCCGCTCTCCACCATATGAAAATATTCCTTGCGGCCACCCACCGCACCCAAGGGCAAGCCTCCGCCTATGATTTTTCCCATGACGACCAGATCCGGTACGACTTCGTATCTGCCCTGTAATCCATGATACCCGGCGCGCAGGGTAATGGTTTCGTCCACGATCATGAGAATACCGAGGTCCCGAGTGATTTTTCGAATACCATGCACAAATTCCTTGTCAAGGACGATAACTCCACCCGCACCGGATTGCAGTTCCATAAATACGCAGGCCAAATCGTGGGCATTTTCCTTTAAGATCTTCTCGCAATTCTCCAGATCGTTCATAGGTAGGAGTACCATGTTCTGTACCGTGCTATTCGGTATTCCCGCGGAATCAGGCAGAGGAAGCGGCCGCTTGTCAGGACCGGGAAATCTATCAAAGGAAGGGTGTGCGGAAATAGCGAGATCATCCGCAAGGCCATGATATCCCCCTTCGAATTTTGCAATTTTATTTTTCCCGGTATTCCCCCTTGCGATTCGAACAGCAGTCAGACATGATTCACTGGCTGAACAGGAAAATTTGACCTTTTCCACTGCCTCGATGCGGTCACATATGATTTGCGCCAATTGAGACTCGTATTTAACCGGGTTTCCAAAGGACCATCCATCCGCAATGCCCTCTGAAAGGGCTTTTGAAATTTTTGGGTTCCTATGGCCAAGAACGTTTACGCTAAAGTTATTGTTCAGGTCGAGCAACCGATGTCCATCGATCGTATCGATGTATTGCTCCTCACCGCGTTCAACAAATATGGCATGAGGCCCGTAATTAAAGGTGCTTCTGCTGTACCCTCCCGGGACCATTGTGTTACATTTTTGGGTCTGTTCGCCTGAAACCTTGAAATGTTCTTTGAACTTCTCAGTACTGTTTTGAAGTGTTAGCACTTTAATGATCTCCTTTTATTCCTTATTTTGAAATTAGCCTTAATATGAGGGCATCTTCAATGCCTTTACTACCTGATCAAGAGATGAGGTAACCAGGTTCCGAGGCTTTGAAAAATCATAATCAATATCAGGCATACGAGTTGGAGCATGATAAAAGGGAATGCCGCACGATATATGTCCTTCATGGAGATGTGAATGCCCTCAGGAATTGCCGCCCTCATACAAAAAAGCGCAAAACCATAAGGCGGGGTGAGGAAGGAGAGTTGCATATTGACCATGAATAGGACACCGTACCACAAGCTATCGAAACCCAGCGCCTTGGCCGCGGAGACAAAAATAGGGGCAAATATCATAATTACAGCAAAATCATCAAGAAACATCCCGAAAAAGATGAGTGCGAGCTGTGTGATAAAAATGACTCCCCAGCCCCCTCCCGGGACGGCTCCGGATATTTTCTCGGCCAGGTCCAAAGCCCCGATTCCGCTGTAAACCGCCGAAAACATACCAATTCCGATAAGCAACCAGGCGATCATGGAACTGATCTGGAGAGTCTGATTCATGGCACTCTTTAATACGTTCCAGGTCAGTCTGCGGTGAATGGCCGCGCTGATAATGGCACCTGTGGCTCCAACTGCCGAAGCTTCCATAGGGGTGACAGTGCCTGAATAGATTCCCCCTATAATGACAAGTAGTAAAACGAGTGGAGAGAGAACCCCCTTTAATTTGATGATTTTATCTTTAAGTTTCGCTCTGGATTCCGGAGGGGCGGGTGGGCCGAGTTCCGGTCTAAGATGGCACTTTATGATGACATAAAGGACATAGAGTGCGGCCAGGATTAACCCGGGAATAAAGGTCCCGAGATACATTCTTCCAATGGATTCACCTGTCATAGACGCATAGACAATAACCTCGATGCTGGGCGGAATAATGAGCCCCAGCAGTCCCCCTGCCATGATGCACCCTACGGTAAGCGTCTTGTCGTAACCCCTCTTGAGCATGGGTGGTAATGCAATCGCTGTGATAGTGAAAATCGCAGCCACCAGCTCGCCGCAGATGGCTGCAAAAAAGATGCTGATGATAATGACTCCAATCGCCAAACCGCCGCGCAGATTCCCCAGCCATACATGCATGACATCAAAGAGCTCGTCGGCAATCCCGGAGTTTTGAAGAATCCATCCCATAAATACAAACAAGGGAATGGCCGCAAGATTGAGATCCTGTAAATTGCTGTAAGCTGCTGAAGCCAGGATATAGAGATGGTCAAAACCCCAGAAAGTGACTGCGAATATTGCGCTGACCCCGCCCATTACAAAGGCAATAGGAACTCCAAGCACCAATAAGATGAGCATGGAGCAAAGGAGTACGACGGTGATGAGTTCAATGCTCATTTGAGGCCTCCGACTTGGGGGCATGCCCCATGATGAGGATGATATTACGGATGAAATGTGCAATGCCTTGCATCAATAGAAGGAAGGTCCCCAACGCGAGGGCAATTTTTTTTGGATAGATCGGGCCGTGAAATGCCGCCCAGCTTGACTCCATCATGCTGACGGATGCCCATGCCATTTCGGTGGTTTTCCAGAGGAGCATGCCTCCAAAACACAAAAAGATGACAAAAGTCGCGACGTCCGTTATCGCTTTTCGTCTGGGGCTCCATTTGGCGTATAGTACATCCATCCTCACGTGGGAGCCTTTAAGCAGGACATAGCCTCCGCCGGGTACAACCAGCACCACAAAAAGAATCGAGATGACTTGTCCTGCCCAGAGCGTCGGGCTGTTAAACACATACCTCGCAATTACTTCGTACATGCTGACAAACAGCAATGGCAGTATGAGAAAAGCGGCACACTTACCGACCCATCGATTAAATCGATCAATATTTTTCAAGAGGCCTAAAATTGATTTCATTGTTCAATGCCTTTGTAGGACAAAAATTCTCTATAGCGTTTGATCATTTTTTTTGCCGATGGGCTCATACCTTCTACCTCATTCCAGAATTCCTGGGCGCTCGCTTTAAATCCTGTCAGTTCCGCCGGTGAAAGTTCGATAAACTTCACACCATAATCCCTTGCCGCGGCCAAAGCCTTATCATCAAAGTCATTGTATTCTTTTGTAATCTCAAACTGGTGCGCAACAATGTGATCTTGAATCCGGGTCTGAAGTTTCTTGCCCAGTTTTTCCCATGCCTTTTTATTCAAGATAATATGTGTGCCGGGAGTCAGAAGCCTGGGCTGCATCACATATTTGACGACTTCCTTGAAATTGCCGTATTCAAGCTCACCGACGGTCCAGGTAAATCCATCGATCGTTCCCAGCTTCAGTGCGGAGTACATATCAAGGCCGGGCACTTCAACCGTTGAAGCTCCAAGTTTCGACAACCAAATGGCATTAGGGATCGCCCATATCTTTTTTCCCTTCATATCTTCAGCCTTACGAACAGGAAAGGTGCTTTGAAAGGTTACCTGCCCGCTGGTCACCACGGTTAGGAGATGGAGGTTCCTTTTTGCATATTCTTCTCGCATGATATCAATCAAACCCCACAAGTAGTGGACTTCGAAATGTTCGTACATATCCCTGGCGCCATAAGGCATTTCGGTCCCCAAGCAGGATGGCACCCTGTCAGCCGCCATCCCGGGAATAATTTGTCCCCCCTGTATGGCTCCGTTGGCGACAGCATCAACAACCGAATCCGGGTCACAGAGCACACCGGCCGGAAATATTTTTACCTCGATCTGCCCTTCACTGGCCTCCTCTATTAATACCTTCAACCTTTTAAGCGTCACATACCAATCACAGTCCGTCTCCGATACAACCGACTGTAATTTCCAGACGGTCTTTTTTTCAGCTGCAGAAGCTGTCACGAATGATCCTGCCAAGAAAAAAGACAACAGCACCACCAATACTCTGAAATAGCTCTTTTTCATTTCAACCCCTCCCTGTAAATTGTTGTTAAAAATAGAACAGACACATTATGGAAAATGTTTTCGTGTAAATGAGCATTCAATGACTGTAAAAAAGACATCAATCGTTTATTTCGGTCGGAAACAGCATTGAGCTCAAGAATAATTCATTTGTCCTGTAGGTGCGCAGCGGTTATCGATGATCGAGACTTTAGATCTTAACCTTGCAACTACAAGTTAGAGCTTGGCTTCCGATATATAGACTGATTGAGTTTTTGCATTCAGGCGGCAAAAAAAAGCCACCCACTGCCCACAACGGGTCATTGGGTGGCTTCATTACCTCCAGACTGCATCATTACAGTTTACCGGCACAATACATCAAATTGTTTTATCGATGTCAATAGAAAATCCCCTGTGTCAGGATAGTTGTCACTTGAAATGGGAGGGCGAGGAGAGCCCCCTGCGGGGCTCTCCTCGCGGCGCGTGACTCCCGCGGGATAGAAGACACCTTTCTTTTCCATCAGGCTAACATCTCTATCCACAATCTGCGCCAGAGGTTGCTCCATGGAAGTTTGTTTGATGCCATAAATGT
>CAZXWJ010000047.1:0-22099 GCA_964644375.1 uncultured Desulfobacteraceae bacterium
CCATAGGTCACAAAACCGACTCTCAATCCCCAGACATAGTCCTCTTTGGTGGCGCCATCCAGTTTTATGGCCAACAACCGGGGATGTCGACCGATAAGGCGGGAAAAAATCGATTCCTTCAGGATGTCGTCCTCATAGAAAAGGCCGAAGTAGGCGTCATCCGTCAAGGCCAGGACATTGGTGCCCTCTTGAGCGAGAGAAGTCAGAATGTCGGCAATACCGTCTCCTTCATCCGGTGAGATGGTGTATCCGGTGGGGTTGTTGGGGAAATTGAGAATAACAATGATTTTGCCATTGGTTTGAGCTTCTCTTCGCAGGACTTCATCAAATGCCTTTAAATTGAATCTGCCTTCTTCTGTAAAGAGCGGGTATTGAACGACCTTGGACCCCCTGCGGATGGAAAAAATCAAATTGTAGTTGCCCCACATCTTATCAGGAAGCACGATTACATCTTCGGGATCGACCCACATGTCCGAAATGACACTCAGACCGTGGGTGATGGCATGGGTCACGACCGGAAGGCTGAGAGCCTTTCCGACCAGGGAGGGGTTCTTTTTGAACAGGGCCTCCTGCCAGTGCTTTCGGAGTGGCATGATGCCGAAGGAGGGGGCATAGGTAAGCGATTCGTTGGGCTTTAAACCGCTGATCATGGACATCACCGAAGGCAGGTACATGGTGTCGCCCTTTTCCGTCGCCATGCCGATCGTGGCATTGAACCTGTGGGCTTTTTCTTTGGCCTCGGCACTCTGCGAAAGAATGCCTTTAGGAAAATAGAGTTTTTTTCCGACCTCTGAGAGCATGTCGTAGATATGACTGTTAGAATTTTTAATGATATCATTTAATTCCCGGGCAAGAGGGTTCATGGGAGATTTCCTTTCTGCGTATTTTGTTGTTTTCTGATAATGGGTCGAGGGTTGGAGATGTCCCTTGGCACAGGCAAGAGACCTTTTGTAAAATTAACGGGAGGTTCGCAAACCTGTCAAGCAAAAATATGGGTAATGTGAAATCTCGGCTCCTGGACAGGTTCATCGTTCATTGTGATGCTGCTTAGCCATTTATATCTTGACTTAAAAACAGTTACCTTTATATATTTCAACACTTAAGATCATCATATCAATGGATTGATGTTATCCGGAAGGGATGCGCATGGCGCGGATTCCGGATAGGGGTTCCTTCCTTCGATTTACCGATCGGCTTTGCCGGATGAAGCAAGGGTAGGGACATCCTGATTGTGATCTGTTGCCAGTCGTCGGCCGTGCTTACTGGACAATTCTTCTTGTCGAAACATGAGCGGAGTTATTCTCACCGGGTATTGACCTGAGAGTATGTGACCCTCCGCTTGGTGTTCCGGGCTCCTGACAACGATCACCTCCACATTACAACGCACAGGTAGTGTGTGAACGAAAACGAGGATTTTTTGTTTGAGCACTAGGTATGGATGGGGGTAATTATGAGAGACGTTGTCGTCGTGAGTGCATGCAGGACCGCTATTGGTGATTTCGCGGGTGCTTTGAGCACGGTTTCAGCAACCGACCTTGGTGCTCTGGTGATTCGAGGGTCTATAGAGAGAGCGGGCATCGAAAAAAATGAAGTGGATGAGGTGATCATGGGGAGTGTCCTGCCCCATGGTTTGGGCCAGAATCCGGCAAGACAATCTATGATCCGGGCTGGTCTTCCCTATGAAGTGGGGGCCATGACCATCAACAAAGTCTGCGGGTCAGGGCTCAAGGCCGTCATGCTGGGGGCCCAAGCCATTCAGTGCGGAGATGCTGAAATTGTGGTTGCCGGGGGACAAGAGAGCATGAATCTCTGCCCCTACCTTTTGCCAAAGGCCCGGACAGGGTACCGTATGAACAACGGAGCGGTCGTTGACGGCATGCTCCACGACGGACTCTGGGATCATGTGAATGACTTCCATATGGGCTACAGTGCGGAATTGGTGGCGGAAAAATACGGGGTAACCAGGGAAGACATGGATGATCATGCCATGAATTCCTATCAGAAGGCATGGAAGGCCATTGAAGAGGGAAAGCTGAAAAAAGAGATCGTTCCGGTGGAGGTCCTTGGAAGGAAAGGGAAAATAACGATCTTTGACACGGACGAGATTCCCTTGAGACAGCCGAGAACAAGCCCTGAAGGGCTGGCAAGGTTGAGATCGGCCTTCAAAAAGAACGGCACGGTGACGGCCGGTAATTCTTCTAAGATTGCCGATGGGGCCTCGGCCCTGGTCATTATGTCTAGGGACAAAGCAAGGGAACTGGGGTGCAGGCCCATGGTGCGCATCGGCGAACAGGCGTCAGGTGGCCTAGATATGAAATATGTTCTTGTGGCCCCTTTGATCTCTATTCCCAAGGCGTTGAAAAAGGCGGGATTGAATATCTCTGACATTGACCTTCATGAAATCAACGAGGCCTTCAGCTCAGCCTCTTTTGCGGTAAACAGGGAACTCGGTCTGGATACTGAAAAAGTAAATATCCATGGGGGATCCGTAGCGATGGGCCATCCTATCGGTGCGAGCGGGGCGCGAACCCTGACCACGCTCATCTATGCCATGAAAGGTGTCGGGGGCGAAATCGGTCAAGTCTCCCTCTGTCTTGGAGGAGGTGAGGCGGTAACCCTTATCGTGTACAATGAACCATGATTACCAGGTACTGGCGAGTACTTCTTTCTAGAGAAGACATATGGGATTGTTACTGAATTCTAAACATTAAAGGAGAAAGATTATGGGAGATGTAGTAATTGTATCTTGTGCAAGGACGCCGGTAGGGTCCTTTGGGGGGACTTTGAAGACGACACCTGCTGCTCAACTCGGTGCACTGACTTTGAATGCGGCACTCAAGAAGGCGGGAGTGCGGCCTGTGGCAACTGACCTGCTCCAGTATGGTCCCGATGCGCTTAAGGATGCGGGCATGACGGACCTGGAGAAGAAGGGCTATGATTATGACGAATCCCTGCCGGGCGTGGAAATCGACGAAGTCCTCATGGGACATGTCATTACCGGCGGCCTGGGACAGAACCCCGCAAGACAGGCTGCAATTTTTGCAGGTGTTCCCAAGGAGACACCCGTACAGACCGTCAGCAAGGTCTGTGCTTCAGGCATGAAGGCCATTGCGCTTGGCGCTCAGGCCATCACGGTCGGGGATGCAGACATCATCCTCGCCGGAGGGCAGGAGAACATGAGCATGGTGCCCTATGCGTTGCCCGCAGCCCGGTGGGGCGCAAGGATGAACAACGTGGACCTCGTGGACCTCATGGTTTTTGATGGGATCTATGAGATCTTTTACGGATACCATATGGGTATCACGGCTGAGAATATCGCAGAAAAATATGGGATCAGCCGCCTGGAACAAGATGAACTGGGTGCCATGAGCCATGCACGCGCAAGAAAGGCCATAGCCGAAGGATGGTTCAAGGATGAGATCGTTCCGGTGGTGATTCCCCAGCGAAAGGGCGATCCCATTGTATTCGATACCGATGAAAGGCCCATGGATACCAGCGTGGAAAAGATGGGCAAGCTCCGTCCGGCCTTCAAAAAGGACGGCACGGTCACGGCTGGAAACGCCTCCGGCATCAACGATGCGGCTGCAGCCGTATTGATGATGAGTGAAGAAAAGGCCAAAGAACTCGGTCTGAAACCCATTGCTAAGGTCAAGGCCTATGCCTCCGGCGGTGTGGATCCGGCCTATATGGGGCTGGGGCCGATTCCGGCCGTAAGAAAGGTCCTGAAAAAGACAGGAACAACCATTGACGATTACGGCGTCATCGAACTCAACGAGGCCTTTGCCTCCCAGGCCATCGCCTGTGTTCGGGAATTGAAGGCCGATCCCGAAAAAACAAACACGGTGGGAAGCGGCATTTCCATCGGTCATCCGGTCGGTTGTTCCGGGGCCAGGCTCATCGTGACCCTTATGGGACTGATGCAGAGGGGCGATCATGAGCTGGGCCTTGGCGCGCTTTGTATCGGTGGTGGTCAGGGTATGGCCATGACTCTCGAGAAGATGTAACCATCTGGAGTTCTGAATGGAGCGCCTTTTCCTGAAAGGCGCTCCTCCTATGCTGAAAGAAGGAGCAAAGCATGGCATACGAAACAGTAATCTATGAAAAAGAGGGAGCGGTGGCCGTTATCAAATTCAATCGCCCCAAGGCGCTGAATGCCATCAATCCCGATGTCCTGAGGGAGACCAACGAGGCGCTTGCCGAGGTGGAGAAGGATAGCACCGTCAAGGTCCTGGTACTGACCGGGGAGGGAGGAAAGGCCTTCGTGGCGGGTGCCGATATCGCCTACATGTCTAAGCTATCGGCCCTGGAGGCCCTGCAGTTCTCCCAGGGTGGACATGGGCTCATGGCCCGCCTCGAAAATCTGTCTGTCCCCGTCATTGCCTGTGTGAACGGTTTCGCCCTCGGAGGAGGAACGGAAATCGCCATGGCCAGCGATTTTATCTATGCGTCCGAAAAAGCCAAATTCGGTCAGCCGGAGATCACGCTCGGCATTATGCCGGGATTCGGCGGCACCCAGCGGCTGTCTCGCCTGGTCGGAAAGGCCATGGCCAAAGAACTGTGCATGATCGGTGGCATGATCGGCGCCCAGGAGGCTAAGGACCTGGGGTTGGTCAACAAGGTGTTCCCGGCAGACGCCCTGTGGGAAGAAACCATGAAGACCGCCAACCTGATCGCTGCAAAAGGCCGGGTATCACTGCGTGCCGTCAAACGTTCTATTGACCGGGGCTTTGACACGGATCTGCAGCGGGGATGCCAAATGGAGGCGGATGCCTTTGGCCTCTGTTTTGCCAGCCCTGACGCAAAAGAGGGTATGGGTGCCTTTCTGGAGAAAAGAAAACCGGAATTCAAAGGCGAAATTTGATCCGGTACCACGCCTTCTGCATTCCTTGCAGAAAAAATGAGACTGAAAATTTGGGGGAGCCGGGCACCCGGTGTCTCGGTCTCCCCTTCACAGAGACAGTAAGCCCTATCGTTAGGACAAATGTCATCAATCGTTTCTTATTCGCTCAAATCCACGCGTAAACGATCAGTCAATACTGTTTTCTGCGTCAGTAAGCTGCCTCACCTTCAATGGTTGCACTTTAAACGTTGTATCGCCTGATCGACGAAATACGCAATCACCTATCCCGATGACACAGTTAATCGTTATGAATAAACCGTGTTCATTCTTTTCAGTCTTATCGATTCGGGGCTGCGGTCAAGCGTTTATGGGAATAAACCGGTGATAACTTGTTATTCAAGGGAGGTAACCTATGGATTTCAAATTCAACAGTGAACAGGAGGCCATACAGGCAGCGGCAAGGGATTTTGCAAAGGGAGAGTTTGACAAAGAAATCGCTCTTGAACATGAAAGGGCCCATAAATTCCCGACCGAGATCTGGAAAAAGGCCTGTGAATTGGGGTTTGTCGGAATCCACTATCCTGAAGAATACGGCGGGCAGGGATACGGAATTCTCGAAAACGCGTTGGTGGTTGAAGAATTCTGCAGACAGGATTCGGGGCTGGGCATCGCCATCAGCCTTTCGGACTTTGCCTCGGAGATTATCTTGAGATTCGGGAGCGATGCGCAGAAGAAAAAGTACCTGATTTCCATAACCGAGGGTAAGAGTCTGTCCAGCGGTGGCTTCACGGAACCGGATCATGGAAGCGATATTACCCTCATGAATACGTCGGCAGTGAAGGACGGGGATGAATATGTGATCAATGGGGGAAAGACTTTTATTACCAATGGTACCCTCAGTGATTTTGCGCTCGTGCTTTGTCAGACGGACGATCAGGTTCAGCCCTCATATCGCGGTCAGACAGTTATTCTCGTTGAAAAGGGAACTCCCGGGTACGACACCGAGGATGTGGGCGACAAGATGGGGATCAAGATGACCTCCACGGCGGAACTTGCATTTAACGACGTCCGGGTGCCCAGATTCAATGTGGTGGGAAAAGAGAACAAAGGTTTTTATCATGTCCTTGAATTTTTTGATGAGAGCCGCATCGAAATAGCCGCTCAGGCACTGGGGATCGCTCAAGGCGCCTTCGATCGAGCTCTAGCATACACGAAGGAGCGGAGTCAGTTCGGGAAAAAGCTGGCTCAATTTCAGGTCACGCAGCATAAACTGGCCGACATGGCCACTAAGATTGAAACCGCGCGACTTGTTGTTTATAAAGCGGCATGGAATTATGACCAGGGCAAGATGGATCCGAAGCTCACGTCCATTGCCAAGATGTATGCCGGGAGGGTCGCCGTTGAGGTGGCCGATGAGGCGATTCAACTCTTTGGTGGATACGGTTATATGCTGGAGTATGAGGTGGAACGCTTCTACCGTGACGCCAAGATCATGGAGATTTATGAAGGCACCAAGGAGATTCAGAAGAATACGATAGCGAGTGCCCTGCTTGGAAAGATTTAGATCGGAGAGACGAAAACTGTGGATTTTAAACCTACTGAGAAACAGCATGCGTTCCGGGAAAGGATTTCCCGGTTCATGAAGGACGGGTGTGGTGTCCCCCAAACCGCAGACGAAACCCCGGTAAAGGATACCCGAGAGGCCCTTAAGGGGTTGGCTGGACTCAAAGTCATGGGAATGACCGTCCCAGCTCAATACGGGGGCGGTGGTATGGATTTTGTTACTTATGTTTTGACGGTCATTGAGATCTCAAAGGTTTTGCCTCCGGCAGGGGCACTGGTCGTAGTGAACAACTCACTGTTCTGCTCGCCGCTCACGTACTTCGGCAGTGATTATCAGAAATCGGCCTTTCTTCGGCCCTGCGCTTCCGGTGATAAGACTGGGTGTTACGGGTTCCTGGAATCGGACGGCGACCTTGATTTTACGGACCTGAAAACGCATGCTGTGAGACAAGGCAAAAAATGGGTCATTAACGGCGTCAAGAGATTCGTTTATGGCGGTGAGCTTTCGTCATATTGCCTTCTTGCGGCTATTGCGGAAAACGGAACAGGCAATGGCGGACTCACCCATTTCCTGGTCGATCTGGACAAGGTTACGGGGGTGAAAAGGGGGCCGCTCGAACAGGCTTCCGGCGTTCCCGCGGCGACCGGCACATCGACACTGATCTTCGAAAACGCAAGGGTGCCGGTTGATTCTCTTATGGGGGCACGGGATCAGGGTCCCGGGCAGGCAAAGTCTATACTCACCGAAGGCAGAATGGGACAGGCTGCCCATGCCGTGGGTATTGGCAGGGCCGTCGCAGAATACTCCCTGAGCCATGCTCGGAAATGCCGGAGATTCGGCAAGCCCCTGTCTTCCTCTCAGACCGTTCAGTGGAAATTGGCAGATATGGCAACGGATCTCGACGCCGCGGAATTGCTGACGCTCAAAGCCGCCTCATATAAAGACCTTGGAAAATCCTGCATGAGAGAAGCAAACATTGCAAAGGTCTATGCCTCGAATGCGGCCATGAAGGCCTCTGTGGAGGGCATGCAGATCTTGTGCGGCCAAGGATATGTTGGGGGATACCCATTGGAAGCCTACATGCGGGATGCCAAGATCTCTCAGCTTTCCATGGGAAGCAATGACACGGTCCGCCAGGCCGTCGCGATGAACCTCATCCAGGGAGTTTAGGGGTTTACCCTCACCCGAAAGTGAAGCCCGATTTTTGAAACTGGGCATGAATTCAGTTGTTTAAAAAAATGTCGGTACTTGCCGAATGCCTATCAAAGGGCTAAACTGTTAAGAAAACGATGCATCTGGGCGGAAATGAACCAGGCAATACTTTAATTGCGAGGTGCCCCATGTCTCTGACGATCAATCAGGAAATCCTGACTGAGTTGCGAAGAGGGTATGCGATCTGGAAGCAAAGGATCAAGGACGTGTTCGCCTCGAGGCCTGAGAGGTTGTCAAGGTTTTCGACCGTTTCAGACCGGGAGATTCGGCAGATTTACACCCCTGAAGACATCCTGGGTCAGGATTTTGAGAAAGATATCGGTTTTCCGGGGGAATACCCTTTTACCAGGGGCGTCCAACCTTCCATGTATCGCGGCAGGCTGTGGACGATGCGCATGTTTGCGGGTTTGGGTTCTGCAAAGGACACCAACCGACGCTTCCATCATCTGGTAAAGGCCGGGCAAACCGGACTTTCGACGGCATTCGATATGCCCACTCTGATGGGATACGACACGGAGTCTCCGAGGGCACGCGGCGAATGTGGAAAATGCGGTGTGGCGATCGATACGTTAAGGGATATGGAAGACCTCTTCGAGGGGCTTCCCATCGACCTGATTACCACCTCCATGACCATCAATCCACCCGCACCGGTTGTCTGGGGAATGTACATCGCCGTGGCCGAAAGTCGTGGTTTCGACAGAGGGATGATCGGCGGGACCATTCAAAACGACATGCTCAAGGAGTTTATTGCCCAGAAAACCTTTATGTGCCCGCCCGGGCCTTCCCTACGACTCATCACGGACACGGTGGAATTCGGGACCAAAGAAGTCCCGAAATGGAACACTATCAGCATCAGCGGTTACCATATCAGAGAGGCAGGTTCCACGGCCGTTCAGGAGCTGGCCTTTACCTTGGCCGACGGTATAGCCTACACCCAGGCCGCCATTGAACGGGGCCTGGCAGTGGACGACTTCGCCCCACGCTTTTCCTTCTTTTTCAATTCTCATCTCGATTTTTTTGAGGAAATTGCCAAGTTTCGTGCGGCCCGCCGGATGTGGGCCAGGATCATGAAAGAGCGTTTCAAGGCGAAGAATCCGAGATCATGGTGGTTGCGTTTTCATACCCAGACGGCGGGATGTTCTCTGACGGCGCAACAGCCTTACAATAACGTTGTGAGAACCGCCCTGGAGGGCCTGGCCGCCGTCTTGGGCGGAACCCAGTCCCTGCATACCAATTCCCTGGACGAGGTGCTTGCCATACCCACTGAAGAGGCGGCAACCATCGCCCTGCGGACCCAACAGATCATTGCGGAGGAATCCGGTGCCGCCAATACGATAGATCCCCTGGGAGGATCCTACTTTGTCGAGGCCCTGACAGATGAGATCGAGGAGGAGGCCTTTGAAATCATAAAAAAGATCGATGACATGGGAGGGATGCTCTCTGCCATTGAACGGAATTTTCCCCAGCAGGAAATCGCCGATGCCGCCTACCTCTACCAGAAACAGATCGAAGGAGACGAAAAGACGGTGGTGGGTGTGAATAAATATACCACAGATGAGGTCGTACCCGTCGAGACACTTGAGATCGACGAAGAACTTGAAAGGCAACAGATCGAAAAAACCAACCGGGTCAAGAACGAAAGAGACAATAGAAGGGTCCGGGAAAAATTGGAGTTACTTGGGGAGGCTTGCAGCGGAAACCGCAATGTAATGGATCCCATCATCGATGCGGTAAAAACCTATGCGACGGTGCAGGAGGTATGCGATGTATTTAGAAGGGTCTACGGAGAGTATCGTGATCCCGGCATCTACTGATTGTGGTTCTTTCCCGAGATTGCGGCCGAAAGGGACTTGATGTAAGGAATACCGTCCCTGAGGACCGGGGTTTTCAAGTTGACATAATAGGGAAATCGGCGGAGGGAACATGCTGAAAGAAAGACGCCTGAGAGTCATGGTAGCAAAACCGGGATTGGACGGACATGACAGAGGCGCCAGAATTATCGCCCGTGCCTATCGAGATGCCGGTTTTGAGGTCGTCTATACGGGACTTCATCAAACCCCCGAAGAGATCGTGGCGGCGGCTATCCAGGAAGATGTGGATATGATTGGTCTTTCAAGCCTGGCAGGGGCCCACATGTATCTGTTTCAGCGGGTCGTGGAATTATTAAAAGAAAAAAATGCAGATGACATCGTGGTGTGTGGTGGAGGCATCATTCCGGAGGATGATATCGTAAAACTGGAGGAGGCCGGTATAAAAAAGATCTTTACCCCCGGATCGTCCCTGGTGGAGATTGTCCGTTGGGTCAAAGATCATGTCAGCGTGAGGACGGTTTGAAAAATGTCGAATTTTGTTGAAAAGGTGCTTGCGGGGGATGTTCGGACGGTGGCTCGATTGATCCGAGATATTGACGACGGGGAGCCCGAGGTGAGAAAGACCCTCAAGGCCTTGTACACCCATACGGGAAATGCCTATGTGATTGGGATTACCGGGGCACCCGGGGTGGGGAAAAGCACTCTTGTCGATCAACTGGTGATGCAGCTGAGGGCAAAGGATAAAACTGTGGGTGTCCTTGCCGTGGATCCGACCAGTCCCTTTAGCGGGGGTGCCATCCTGGGAGATCGAATCAGAATGCAGCGCCACAGCCTGGATGAAGGCGTCTTTATTCGATCACTGGCGACTCGTGGACAGTTTGGGGGTCTAACACAGTCTACCCGAAGCGCAATCTGCGTCCTTGACGCCATGGGGAAGGATTATATCCTTGTGGAAACCGTGGGTGTTGGGCAGGATGAAGTGGATGTGGTCAAGAGCGCCCATACAACAGTCATCATGGTCATCCCGGGTATGGGCGATGACATCCAGGCCATCAAAGCCGGCATTTTGGAGGTAGGAGACATCTTTGTCATCAATAAGGCTGACAGGGAAGGGGCAGATAAAACGCTGAGTGAACTTCGACAAATGGTCGAAATGGGGCAAATCAAATACCATGATGGCGAATGGAAGCCCCCCATTCTCAAGGCTGAAGCGGCCTTTGGCAGAGGAGTTGACCGGCTGCTGTTGGAAATTGAAAGCCACCGATCCTTTCTCGCCGAATCTGCTGTAAGCCGTGAAGCACACGGAAAAAAAGAAAGGGTCGCGCAGGAACTGTGCGAAATGATAAAAAACCGACTGATATTTGAAGTGCTCACCGATCTGAGGCGAAGCGGTGAGTTTGAGGAGGCTGTTGAGAATATCCTTGACGGAAAAACAGACCCCTACACGGCCTGTGACCGACTAATCCTTTCAAAACTCGGGATTGAAAGTCCATGAATACGCTGAGGACTGAACTGTTCAGGGTGGTAAAACTGGTTTTTCTGATCCTGCTCGGATTTTTTTTTCTGGCCTTCGGTACTTATCTCTTGATCGCAGCTTATCATCTCAAAGATCCCTTTAATTTCATCATGACATTTTTCGCTTCCAACCTGATTATCCTGATCAGCGTATCCCTTCTTATCGGATTTTTTATCAGGCTTTTTAGGCCGGAAAAAACATCAGATAATGATGTAAAATGATCCTTTATTTTTTTGCCAAGGGAATGATCTATGACGATTCGCAAAAGCAAGAACCTGCCCATTGGAAAGAGACTCCTCAAACTGAGAAGAGAGCGGAAAACAACCCTTAAACACTTGGCTAATGAGACCGGCCTGAACCCCAAATATGTTTCCCGTGTGGAAAAGGGCGAAGTGATACCACCGGTTGCCGTCATTTTGCAGCTTTCAAAGGCCCTCGAGATCGATTCGAGCATCCTTCTCAATGAAGAGAGGCGTCAGGCCGGCAAGGTCTCGGATCGAGACTACCAGAAACGAACTGAGGATTACTCCTACTTGAATCTTACGCCGGAAGCACGCCATAAGCATCTTAAGGCATTTAGGGTCTTTATCGATCCCATGGCCGAACACAAGGGCGTTAGTTATCAACACCCGGGTGAGGAATTTATCTACGTCCTGAAGGGAAAAATTGAAGTCATGGTTGGTGAAAACAAGAACGACCTGGGGCCTGATGACTGCCTCCATTTCAACTCGTCGGTCGTTCATAAACTGAGCAATCTCAGTAATGAAAAGGCCGAATTGCTGGTTGTGCTGTTTACCCCCTAGAAGACCCGAGATTCGCTTATAAAATTTCTCCTTCTTCGAAACCCTTCACATTGAGGTTGCGGATGGCTTATCAACTCACTGAAGAGCAGGAGATGATTCGGGCGATGGTCAGAGATTTTGTTCGGGAAGAGATTATGCCTTCGGCCGCAGAGAGGGACAGAACCTGTGAATTCCCGAAGGAAAACTTAAAAAAAATGGGTGAACTGGGACTCATGGGTATGAACGTCCCGCCTGAATATGACGGCGCAGGTGTGGATACGGTGAGCTATTCGGTCGCATTGCAAGAGGTGGCCTATGCCTGTGCCTCGACCGCTGTTGTCATGTCGGTTCACAATTCGGTGGCTTGCGGGCCCATTTATCTTTTTGGCTCCGACTACCTCAAAGATACTTATTTGAGATCCCTTGCGAGCGGGAGAAAAATTGGTGCCTTTGCCCTCACGGAGCCCGGAGCCGGTTCCGATCCCTCCAGCCAAAAGACCAAGGCCGTTAAAGACGCAGACAGCTATATCATCAACGGGACCAAGACCCTTATCACGTCGGGAAAGAATTCGGATATCTGCGTGGTGACCGCCTATACCGAAATGGACAGAAAACACCGCGGAATCAGTGCCTTTGTGGTCGAAAAGGGGACCCCTGGATTCTTTGTGGGCAAGGTAGAGAATAAGATGGGTCTTCGAGCCTCCGACACCACGGAATTGGTCTTCGAAGACTGCCGGGTTCCGCAACAGAATCTCCTGGGCCGGAAGGGGGACGGTTTTATTGTTGCCATGACGGCTCTGGACGGTGGGCGAATCGGGATAGCCTCTCAGTCTGTCGGGCTTGCTCAGGCCTGTCTTGATGCGGCGGTCAGCTATGCGAACGAGCGCATACAGTTCAACCGACCGATTTCACAGTTCCAGGGCATTCGGTGGATGATCGCCGACATGGCGACTCAAATCGAGGCCGCAAGGCTTCTCACTTTTAACGCAGCCGCGATGAGGGATCGGGGAGAACATTTTACTGCAGCCGCATCCATGGCCAAGGTCTTTGCATCGGAAATGGCCAACAGGGTAGCCTACCAGGCCCTGCAGATTCACGGCGGGTACGGTTATATCAAGGAATTCCCTGTGGAGCGCTTTTATCGGGACGCAAGGGTCTTTACGCTTTATGAAGGGACCTCTGAAATCCAGAGAAAAGTGATTGCCAATTATATTATAGGACGCCGGGACTGATGGCTTGGTAAAAAGTCCGGGTGCTCCACTGCGCCTTGTCTTTCCTCATTTTATGGAAAAAACGGCGTTTTCCTGTAGACGGATTTTTCAATCAGAGATATACCTATCTGCGGCCCCGCTTGGGGGCTTTTTAGTTTTTAAAACAGGTGTCTCTTTGTTGTTTTTATGGGTCACCTTTATTTGATAAATTTTCAAAAACACATTCACTTTTTAAGCTTTGATCATGGGCAAACCTTTTGAAAATTATCGGGATCTTATCCCGGATTATGATTCCTTTGTGTCCGCCATCGGAAGGCCTCTTCCGGTGCATATTCGGATCAATGAACTGAAAATTGAATCGGATGCCGCATTGAAAAACCTGGAGGAAAAGGGGATCCTTTTCCAAAAGAGTGTTCCGAATGTAAATACCCTGTTTACGGCATCAAATCTGGCTTCTTCGGGCAATCTCATGGAATACTTTCTGGGCCATATCCATCCCCAGGCCCTCACTTCCTGCCTCGTCCCTCTCGTTCTCTCCCCCCTTCCCGGATCTTTTGTCCTGGACATGTGTGCCTCACCGGGTGGAAAAACATCACAAATAGCACAAAAAATGGGCAACACAGGCGTGATTGTCGCTAATGAACTTTATCCGGACAGGCACATCCCCCTTGCGCACACACTCGCGAGGCTGGGCGTTATGAATACCATGCAGACGGCTTATCCGGCCCAGGAGTTCCCCCTTAGAGAACCATTCGATTTGGTCCTGGCTGATGTCCCCTGTTCCGGAGAGGGCAGGTTCAGGCTGAGCGGGAAGATGCCGGTGTATAAAAGAGCCAGGGAAAGCGCAAAACTGCCGGAACTACAGAAAAGGATCATACTCAGGGGATTCGATCTTTTAAAGGAGAGGGGCGCGATGGTCTATGCCACGTGTACCTATAACCCCGGGGAAAACGAAGCGATTGTTGATTTTCTTTTAAAAAACAGGGAAGCTGAAATACTGCCGATTCATTTGGATCTTCCCTGGGAACCGGGCATTACGGAATGGAAAAAGGACCACTATGAAAAGGATCTCCAGCGCTGCATCAGATTTTACCCTCACCGACTCGATTCGGTGGGATTCTTCATGGCCAAAATTGGCAGAAAAAAATGAGAGGCAAGCGTTGTTCTCTTACCTGGAGAAGCGATTCGGCATTCATTCAAAGGTCTTTCAAGATCTTCTGCTATTCAAAAAAAAGAAGAGCTGGTGGTTAATGAAGGATGCCGTTGCCTTGAAAAGGGGATGCCGCCTTAAGGTCTCCTCCCTGGGTATGAGGGCCTTTAATCAGGTGGGTGATTTCATCAAACCGACAACCCGCCTAATCCAGCTATACGGAAAAAATGCCACAAAGGCCAAGATGACCTTGAGTGAAGAAAACCTGCGGAGATTGCTTGGGGGTGATGGCCTTGCAGTCAATATGGGCCTGGAAAACGGTTATGTGATTCTTTTCCATAATGGGCACCCCATCGGCCTCGGTCTCCTGATCAATGGAACAGTCCGGTCTCAGTTGCCTTCTAAAGGCTTGAAGTTTCTGATGACCTGAGCCTGCCGTCCCTATCAGAACTACTTGATTTTCCTTGGAGTTGATATATCTTATCGGATGACATATAAAACAGCAAAGAAGAGGGCTATCGAATCCGCGTCTCAACATTGAACCCCTTTACCTTCGAAAAAACCGTTGTACGCTTACGAATTCATTTACTCAAGGGACTCCTAATCATGGAAAACAAATTAAGCTTTGAACAAGGCCCGATCCGGCCACCGAACGAAGCTCGGAGTTTGCTCCTTCGCGTCACCCGGAATTGCCCCTGGAATCAGTGTCGCTTCTGCCCTGTCTACAAAAAAAAGAAGTTTTCACTCAGAACCGTCGAAGAAATCAAAGAAGATATTCAGGCCGTAAGGGATATCGCCGATGACATCAAGGCAGTTTCATGGCGGTTAGGCGCGAGCGGGCGCGTGAACGACCAGGTCGTCAGCCACGTTTTTAACAGTCCCAACTACAGTGACTATTATCGAGGCATTGCGGCGTGGCTTTACTACGGCCTGGGGGCCTGTTTCCTGCAGGATGCCGATAACCTGATCATGAAGACCGATGACCTGGTTGAGATCCTTACCTTTCTTCGAAAAAAAGTTCCGGAAATTAAACGGATAACAACCTATTCGAGATCCCGGACCATTGTCCGGAAATCCGTCGAGTCCTTGGAGAGGATCAGACAGGCGGGGTTGAACAGGGTCCATGTGGGCATGGAGTCGGGTCATGATCCCATTCTGAAGATGGTAAAGAAAGGGGTCACCGGAGCGCAGCATATTGAAGCCGGAAAAAAAGCGGTGAAGGCCGGATTGGAGCTTTCCGAATACGTGATGCCGGGACTCGGCGGTCAAGAACTTTGGCACGAGCACGCCACGGTCACGGCAAATGTCCTGAACGAAATCAATCCCCATTTTATTCGCCTTAGAAGTCTCAGGGTTCCTGATCGGGTGCCTTTGTCCGAGGATTTGAAATCCGGAAAGTTCAAGATGCAGACCGATGACATGATTGCTGAAGAGATAAGGGTATTTATAGAGGGGCTGGAGGGTATCACGAGCACGGTCACAAGCGATCACATCATGAATCTTTTGGAGGAAGTGAGTGGAAATCTTCCCGAAGACAAGCAAAAAATGCTCAAAGTCATCAGGGGATATCAGGAGTTGCCGGATTCCGAGCGTTTGATTTATCGTGTCGGCAGGAGAGGGGGGGCTTACCGTTCCACTGAGGATTTGAGGCATGATCCTGTCACCTATGAAAAAATAGAGAGACTCGTCAAGGACCGGTTATCAAAGGGGGGAGATGAGGCAGTGGAGAAATTTATCCGCGAAATGGTGGATCAATACATCTGAATAAGGTGGTTATGCGATGTCCTATTATCCAATTTTGTTAGACCTTCGGGACAAAAAGGCCTTGGTTGTCGGGGGCGGAAAGGTCGCTCAGCGTAAGATCGACACCCTTCTTGAATATGGCGCAGTCGTCCAGGTGATCGCAAGGGATTTGACCGACACCCTGCGCAGATATGCCATAGAGGGGAGGGTGAGGCACCTCGGGTCAGAGTTTTCCGAGGATTATCTTACCGGGATTTTCCTGGTTATCGCCGCCACCGATGATCCCCTGCTGAACAAGGAGGTCAGTGAAAAGGCTCGATCGAAAGGATTGCTCGTCAATGCCGTAGATCAACCACCGGATTGCAATTTCATCCTCCCGTCCGTGCTGCGCAGGGGGGACCTTTTGATTTCTGTATCCACCTCGGGCAGGAGCCCGGCACTTGCAAAAAAAGTGAGGGAAGGCCTGGAACATGACTTCGGTGATGAGTATGCAGCCCTTTTGACGCTCATGGGGAGGATTCGAAAAGAGGTCCTTTCCCGGGGGCTTTCGGGTGCGGATAACAAACGCATCTTCTCCGAATTCGTGCATTCTTCTCTCCTTGAGACCTTAAGGGAGAAGGACTGGGAGAGGGGCGCATCCATTGTGAACCGGATTCTTGGAAACACATACAGTGTCGATCAATTCCGTAACCTTGTTCAAGGGGAACAATGAAGAGGAAGGCTAAATAAAACCATGTCTGTGTTCTTTTTCAGGCTGGCCCTTTTTTTAGTGCTTTTGGCAACCGGGGGCTTTGCCATCTACATCCTGAGACAGAAAAAATCCGTCTATCAATGGGCCTATCGCAGCCTGTGTGCGGGGTTCATGGTTCTCACCCTGTTTCTTGCGTTTCGGTACCATGATCTGGGCGCCGTGCCTGTTCTCACTCTCAAAGCCGCCTTGACCTTTTTTGCATGGACCATCATTGGTGCCTATCTCCTTTTTCATCTCAAATTTAAGCTCATGGTCCTCGGGTCGTTTGTGGCCCCTCTCGCCGCCTGCCTGATGATCATATCATCAGCTATGCCAGGTTCGGAGATAACCGTCAAACCGATGTTCAGGAGTTTGTGGTTGACGGTCCACATCTGTACCAGTTTCATGGGCAACGGCATTTTTGCGGTGGCCTTCACGGCCGCCATCATGTATCTGATCCAGGAGCGGCAGATCAAACACAAGACATTCGGGGCCTTTTACCGGACACTTCCCTCACTCGAAATCCTCGATTCGATCAATCACTATGCCCTGATGTACGGATTTCCCTTCTTGACCATGGGCATGATCACCGGATCGATTTACGCTTATTATTCACTCGGCAGTTATTGGCAATGGGACCCGAAGGAGGTCTGGTCCCTGATCACCTGGCTTTTCTATGCCACCCTGCTGCACGAAAGACTTGCTGTCGGGTGGCGAGGCCGAAGGGCGGCCATCATGTCCATCATCGCCTTCCTCGTCCTGATATTTACGTTCATCGGCGTCAGTCTTTGGCTGAGTGGTTATCACAGTTTTAAGAGCCTGGGGGCTGCCGGGGGATGAACAATATCGTCACCATCGGGATCAACCATGAGACCGCACCTGTGCAGATGAGGGAGTGCCTTGCCGGGAAAGAGGACCATCCCATTAAGTTTCTCGGGGCAATGAGGGACTTGGCCTGTGTCGGGGAGGGCCTTTTCCTTTCCACCTGCAACCGGGTGGAGGCCCTGTGTATTACGCCGGAACCGGAGGGTGCAAAACGGTCCTTAATTTCGTTGATGGCGGATTTGGGCGGCCTACCCGAAAAGACGTTTTATGATTCCCTTTATGCCTTTGAGGGCATGGAGGCCGTGAAACATACCTTTCGCGTGGCGGCCAGTCTGGACTCCATGGTCATAGGGGAACCGCAAATTCTCGGTCAGATCAAGGACGCTTATTATCAGGCCACGCAGGAAAAGACATCGGGAGTCATTTTAAACAGGCTCATGCACCGGGCCTTTCATGTGGCAAAACGAGTGAGAACGGAAACCGGGATATCCGATGCGGCTGTTTCCATTAGTTACGCCGCCGTGGAGCTGGCCAAAAAGATATTCCATGAACTGACTGGTAAAAAGGTCCTCTTGATCGGCGCCGGCGAGATGGCCGAGCTGGCTGCAAGGCATTTGATAAGACAGGGCGTGGGTGAGATCCGTGTAGCGAATCGAACCTTTCAACGGGCCGTGGAAATGGCCGAGGTCTTTTGCGGGGAGGCGGTATCCCTTGAAGAAATCTGGACCCAGATCCTTGAAGTAGATATCGTGCTCTCCTCCACGGCCTCACCCGGGTATGTAATCCACTATGATCAGGTCAGAAAAAGCCTGCGGAGACGGAAGAATCGGCCTCTCTTTTTTATCGACATAGCCGTTCCCCGGGATGTGGAGCCCAAAATTAATTCTTTGGGAAATGTGTATGTCTATGACATCGACGATCTCAAAGGTGTGATCGAGATCAATAAGGCGCAGCGTCGGAACGAGGCCATGAAGGCCGAGCGCATTGTTCAGGAGGAGGTCCTCAAGTTTGAAAAATGGCTGAAAACCCTTTCCGTGGTTCCCACCATTATCTCTCTTAGAGAAAAAGTGGAGACCGTCAGGCTAGCGGAAGTAAAAAGGAGTCTTGCCGTTCTCAAGGGACTGACTCCATCTCAGAAAAAGGCCGTTGAAAACCTGACTGTTTCTATCGCCGGAAAAATTATCAATGACCCTATCCTTGTCCTGAAGAGAAAGGCCGAGCGGGCCACGCGGGATGCCTATCTGGACATGACGCGGACCCTGTTCAACTTAGACCAACAAAACAATGGAGGCGAAGACAATGAACATCAATAATATGATCGATCAACTCAAAAGGCATCCCGAATCCTACAAGATCGGTATGATTGCAAGTCATCTCGGCCTGGTTCGAGGGACTTCGAGAGACGGGCGAGAAGTAACCGGTATGGAGGTGGTTTACGATCACGGTGTGCTGGAAGATATTGTAAATGATATCAAATCTATGCCAGGCATAGTTAATGTTGTGGTTGATATCAATGAAGGCCGTCTTGCTATAGGCGACAGTGTGCTTGCAGTCGCCGTTGCGGGAGACATTCGCGAGCATGTTTTTTCCGCCCTTATGGAGGCCGTAAACCGCATCAAGTCGGAGTCCAGCAAAAAAAATGAATTTTTCAAATGAGTCTTGCGATCGAATCGCGAGCGAAACTAAAACGGAGACGGGACGGTAAAATGCCCGAGAGATCAAGTTGTACCCTGCAAAAATCGGTGGGGTGAAAACCTGATGGACCTTTTACAAAACCGTCAACAAGAGAAGGGAAAATATTATGGGAATGGTTGATGTTACGGAAAAACCGGTGATTCGCCGTTTGGCGGAAGCGGGAGGCCGGATTGTGCTGTCCAAGGATACGCTCAGAGAAATAAAGGAAAAAAGGATAAAGAAGGGGGATCCCCTGCAGGTTGCCGAAGTGGCCGGGATGAACGCCGCCAAGCAAACCTACCTCCTGGTCCCGCACTGCCATCAAATCCCCTTGGATACGGTGAGCATCGATTTTGAGATTTTCGACGATTGGATTGAGGCAAGATGCTTTGTCAGGTCCCAGGCCAGGACGGGAGTGGAGATGGAGGCCCTAATAGGCGTGAGCGTCGCCCTGAATACAATCTGGGACATGGTGAAATACATTGAAAAAGACGACCAGGGGCAATATCCCGGCACCAAGATCACGGACATAAGGGTCACTAAAAAAGAAAAGGGTCCTCTGCCATAACGGCCTCGTGTCGGGAGACTTTATCCACCGCAGTGGATGTTGCGTTGCCGTTGGATCAGGGGTTGAAGACGCGTAAGTGACGGTATCGGCGCGGATCCCCGGGTTTTCCGGGGGCCGGATTAGGGGATCCGCGCACCTTCGAGTAAAAACGGTTCATTCTTGCCCTGCGTGACTTGGTCGACTTCCTCCCCGGCCTTTCAGCCTCTCCGGATACGAAGGGTGACAGCATTGTCCCGGTCCGGGCATTCCAGGACCATTTCATCTGCCGATCCCCACGGGTATCGACCGCCGAACTGCATCACATTCAGGCTGGGAAAAATATCATGATAGAAAAAGCCGCAAAGACCACCGGTATCCCAGCAACTTATTTCAAATGTCTCCCCCACTTTGTGTCCCGCACTGCATTCCCCTTTTGCGGAAAGTACTTCAGCCTTCATGGGTTTGATGTCTTTAGGGTGAAGAGCCATTGCATACCTCCTTTCCATCGAATGGTTTTGGTTCGAAATTTGAAATACTCTCGCCCTTGTCACACACCCCTATGCGTTTTGAGGCATGCATAATGCCTAAGAACCCCGGGGCCAATTGGTCCTGGTCCCTCAAATGTCCTAAGATTAGGAGGAAAAGAGCAAAGAGTAAATTAAAATCTCCATATGCTTCATTTTGCTGGAAATCAACAATTTGCATTGCAAGGTGCTTTCCCTTATGAGCCCTGTTACGTTTGCGTTAAAGGCGTCCGGGCCTTTGAGAAAGGGGCGGCAGGGAGATTGTTCGGGACTTAACGGTGCCTAAAGGTGTAAATTTTTAAAGTTTGCGATAGACCAAGAAAATGTTTCAATAATGATTTTAATCGGACTCATAAAAGCGGATTTAATGACGATTATTCAAGGACACCTTCCGAAGGAAGTTCAATTAATGGGAAAAAGGCAAAGATGAGGATCTGGTTGAAGAAACTGATGCCAATTATCATTGCGTTCCGGGCGCTTGGAGCAGGGTGACATGCGACTGGAACCGACCATGAAACAAGCGGTCATACGAAGGTCTGTTCGGAAGTATGCTGAGGAAAGGCTCTCTCAGACAGCTGCGAATATGGACGTGACAGGTGAGTTTCCCACCGGTATTGCACACGAGATGGGAAAGCTCAATTATTTTGGGCTCCAGATTCCGGCCGAATACGGCGGCGCCGGACTCGACACGATCAGCTCTGCGATCGTGGTAGAGGAGGTGTCCAGGGTGTGTGCCGCTATGGGGCTTTGTGTAGCCGTGCACAACAGTGTGGCGGCCTATCCCGTATTTGCCTTCGGTAACGCAGCCCAGCGCCGGGATTTTCTTGTCCCCATGGCCAGGGGAGAAAAGATCGGCACCTTTTGCCTGACGGAACCCAATACGGGTTCGGACGCCACTTCGCTTGAAACAGTTGCCCTTCGGGACAAAGACACCTACGTTCTGAATGGAAACAAGGTCTTTGTGACGAACGGCGCTGAATCCGGAACTAACCTTGTTTTCGCCTATTCGATTTCCGACGGGGGGAAAAAGGAATATTCAGTGTTCATCGTGGAATCCGAAAGGGAAGGGCTCGAAAAAGGCCCCAGGGAAGAGTTGATGGGAATGCGGGGAAATCCCGTCTGCCCTATCGCCCTGCATGATTGCCGGGTACCTGCGGAGAACATCCTTGGAGGTGAAGGCGATGGAATAAGAATTGCCTTGTCTTCCTTGACCGGTGGACGTATCGGCATAGCCTCTCAGGCCCTGGGAATTGCTCAAGCCTCCTTGGATGTTTCACTCAAATATGCGGGGCAGAGGCATCAATTCGGCCATCCTCTTCATGATTTCGAGGCCGTAAAAAATTATCTCGCTGATATGGTTATTGAGATTGAAGCGGCGAGAATGTTGATTCAGAAGGCCGCATGGTTACGGGATGAAGACCTCGATCATGTCAGGGCATCTGCCATGGCAAAACTCTATGCGAGCAAAATTGCCGTCGATTGTGCCAGGATCGGGGTGCAGGTTCATGGCGGTTACGGTTACAGCAAGGCCTACCCGATTGAACGTTTTTATAGAGATGCCAAAGTCTGTGAGATATACGAAGGCACTTCGGAGATTCAACGGATGGTTATTGCAAGGACCCTTCTTCAGGATTAATGGTATGACAAGGTGGTGTAACGAGGGAAAAGATTTGCAAAAGTTTGTCGGCTGCTGCGGGGTTTTTTATCGATGAATATTGTTGTGTGCATAAAACAGGTGCCCGATGTGCCAGGTATTCGTATCGACAGACAACGCATGACCATCATACGGGAAGGTGTGGAGAGCATCACCAATCCCCTGGATTGCATGGCTCTTGAAGCCGCACTTGAAATAAAAGCCAGGGAAGGGGGCAAACTCACGGTCCTGTGCATGGGTCCCCTTCAGAGCGAGGAGGCACTCAGGGAGGCGCTTGCCGCCGGGGCTGATGAAGCCGTCCTCCTGACGGATGCCG
>CAZXWJ010000048.1:0-21805 GCA_964644375.1 uncultured Desulfobacteraceae bacterium
GAGATCCGGGCATCGGTCCAGGGATCCCGCTCCGGGGCCTATCAAGTCTCCATCAGACTCAAACGAATCACCCGGACCAATTGGAAAAAGATCGCCGCTGCTTTTGCGGAGCGTCCCATTTTCATGACCCGGATGCTGGCAGGAGAAATGCCTGCAAACATCGAGGAGGTCTTCGATGAGGCCGGTATCCCCCTTTTTCCCGGCAAACAGGGCGATCTCAAGACGGATTGCTCTTGCCCGGACTGGTCCAACCCCTGCAAGCATATCGCGGCCGTCTACTATCTCCTGGCCGAGCAGTTTGACCGGGATCCTTTTCTGCTTTTTCGCTTGCGGGGCCTGATCAGAGAAGAACTCTTCGAGCTTCTTACAGGGGGCGCGGATTCAGGGCCTCGAACGGGCCGCCGCGGGCCGTTGGAGCAGCCGGTACCCGAGGCCTTTCCTCCTGAAGCCCTGCCCGAGGATCCGGAGGTTTTCTGGAAATCCGAGGCCCCTGTTTCCCATGCCCCCACTGACCCCTCGATTCCCGTCATTCCGGCGGCCCTGCCCAGGCGCCTCGGGGGTTTCCCCTTTTGGAGGGGAAATGAAGACTTCCTTGAAGTGCTCTCCGAGATCTACGACGAGGCCTCTTCGGCCTCCTTTGAGATGGTTTCGGGGGAGGAGGAGGGGTTGTAGCTGTAATCGTTTGGTCCTTTAAAATGGCCCTGAGGAAATACCCCGCCCATTTTTGACTGATGAATCTACCGGTCTTGTCATTTCAAGGCGTTATGCGATAGCGATATCTCCTAAATAAGTTCGAAGGATTTGATCACGATTTACGTCCAAGATAATTTACCACAAGCTGGTAAATTATCTACATGTCTATGAGAAAAAAGCGGTGCTTGACGTTGGGGGATTAGAGGCTGGGGCGATGCCCGCTCTGATCCAAAAGATGGCTAAAATGAATTTGTAATAGTTGTGGATTTCGGCTATTTTGCAATAAGATTGCATAATGGACGATATTAAGGAATAGCCAGGCGCATGAATTCTAAACGAAACCGCCGATCCATCCGGTTGAAGGGGTATGATTATTCCAGGTCCGGGGCCTATTTTGTGACCATTTGCATCCAAAACAGGGAATGCCTGTTAGGAACCATCGTTGATGGGAGAATGGTGTTGAATGATGCCGGTCGGATGGTTGAAAAATGGGTTCGCGAATTAGAGAACAAATTTCCGGATATCCGATGCGATGAATCCGTCGTCATGCCCAAACATTTCCACGCGATCATTATAAACGTAGGGGCAGACCTATGTGTCTGCCCTGATCCCGGTATACGCCCCGACCGGGGTGTCTGCCCCGATAATAAACCGACCGAATCAACACGGGCCGATTGCATGCCGTGCGAATCCCCACCGAATGAACGCATGTCGGGTGAAACCACAACGGGCGAACACATAGGTTCGCCCCTACATCGGGTCGTGCAATGGTATAAAACCATGACCGCAAATGAATACATACGCGGGGTGAAACAATTCGATTGGATACCGTTTCACGGCAAATTATGGCAACGGAATTATTACGAACACATCATCCGCAATGAAAAGGAATTAAACCGGATTCGCGATTACATCGCCCAAAATCCCATGAAATGGGAATGGGACCGGGAAAATCCGAACGGAACCGGAAAGGGTAAACGGGAATTCCGTGACCGGGTAAAAGACCTACCAATCAGAAAGGAAACCTGTTAATTTGTCGCCATGACACCCGAGGAACACGCCAGACAGAAAATCGATGCCCTGATGGAAGCCGCGGGTTGGGTGATTCAGGACCGAAAGGACTTCAACCGAAATGCGGCCCGAGGCGTTGCCGTTCGGGAGTTTCCATTGCCCAACGGCCCATGCGATTATCTGCTCTTTGTGGATGGCAAGGCCCCGGGGGCATTTGGGGGTTGGTCTAAGTCTCTCATGTAATAATCACCGAAGAGTGCAACCTGTCTATCTCATGGTAGGGGTATAAAGGGCACAAATATGAGCTCCGCAGGCACAAAATCCAGCCAAGGGGATGACTACCAACGTCTGGTTGCTTTGCATTGGGTTATCCGCCTTTTAGATGAAAAAGAGGAAATTGCCTATATCCAAGCTGAATCAAATGGCCTCCCAGGCATCGATGAAAAGGTCAGTGTAGATGATGTGGTGGTGGCGTATGCAAATGGCAATCGAAGGCATATTCAAGTCAAGAAGAACCAGCCTGAAAATCGGGCATGGTCGTTGTCGGATCAGTCTTTGGCAATGGAATTACCAAAGATCCGTGACCAGCTCGAAAGGAATCGAAACACTATTGTTGAACTATACTCTCGTACGCCTTTCGGAGATTTTCATAGCTTGGCCGAAGCGAGTAGAGAATATCCAGATTTTCCGGCATTTCAGCGCAGCACTGGCCGGAAACTGCAAGATACCCTCACCTTTCTAGCTGCCAAGTGGGAGCGCTCCCAAGCAGATTCTTTTTTCCTTTTACGTCGTATTGAATTCGGTCCGCACCATTCGTTTCAAGAGTGGGAACGGCAAAATATGCAGGAACTTGTACGGATAGTCTCACATGCAGGGCTGGCCTTGGGGGTTCTCGAATCCTTTCTCAACAAGCACCAATCCAAGCTTCGGGCATCGACATTGATTATCCATCGCGACGATGTGCTAAGGCTTTTGGAAAAAGAAGGTTTAGCGTTGGCGCCACCTCTAAGTGAGGCAGAAATTCTTGGTCAGTTCAGACAATCATCTTTAATTGGACGCGAGTGGGAACGTACGGTTGGCGGTGAAAAATTTGTTCGTCCCGAATTCAATGATTTGGTCAGGATGGTTGAAGAGGGCGTTAATACGGTCCTTGTAACAGATCGGCCCGGCAGTGGAAAGACATGTCTCTTGCTGGATCTAGCAGACTATATCGAACAGGATCCTCGCTTTGGTCTTTTGTTCATTAAAGGCGATTGTTTCACGCATCTTAAACGCGAGGCCGAATTTAAAGAAGCTGGATTGCCAGAAAATATTATTGGCCTCTGCGGCCGACTGTCCGAGTCTCGGCGTATTGTTGTGGTCATTGATTCTCTTGATGTTTTATCGTTGAATCGAAATCACACCTCACTAAATGTGTTTCTTCGGCTGATTGATCGTCTCCAATCTGTACGGAACGCCACTGTCGTTGCTGCCTGCCGCTCCTTTGACCTTAAGTACGATCCTTTGCTACGTGATCGAAAATGGACGCACGAGGTCAACTTGGCGGATTTTGACTATGACACCGTCGTGGCCCCTTTACTCAAAGATTGGGAAGTTCAAGAAGATCATGTCGACGCGGACTTGAAACGTCTTCTTCAATTACCTCAAAATCTCCGGTTATTTGAATCAATAGCCAAGCGAGGCGAGCGTTGCAAGGCCAGAAACGTTTTCGAACTCCAAGAGACCTTCCTTGAGGAGGTTGTGCGCAAAAACCCCGATTTAGGGAATCGTGCAATTACATCACTCTATAAGATGGCAGAAATGATGTTGAGTGATAGAGATCATCATCTCCCACTTGCTGCTTTTCAAGAGGATGAATTCTTGCGCCGGGCTTTGGTGAGTAATGGGGTCCTTTTTCAGGACCGGAACGGTCAAGTTGGATTTGCCCATCAGACCCTATTCGATTATTTGGCAGCCTGTTCTTCTATGGCCCGGAATGAGAATCTTCAAGACTTTGTCAAAGCCCATCCGCCTTTACCTTTCTTGCGCCCAGCGGTACGCACCTTTTTTTTCTATCTTCGAAATCATGCTCCGGAACGCTTCTCGCGACAGGTACGTGCCGTATTGACGGATCCGGAAATTGCGTACCATTTCAAGCGGCTGATTGCCGAATCTTTGGCCGAGATCGCCCCCATGGAAGAGGATTGGTCGCTCATTAATTGGCTGTTCAGAAATCAGCCTGAACTTTTCCGCCGTTTGTTTTGGCGTCTCGAAGGGGACGTTTGGTTCCGTTTCCTCCTTGAATATTGGCTGCCGTCCCTGGGCTCCCCGAAAAATGACAGTGAATGGTATATGCTGTTCCTGAATCAGTTGAAATTATGGATGAACGACCGTCCCGCCGATGTCATTGATCTCTGGAAACTTGCCTTGTCAGAAGGTTGGATAGAGATGCGCCGACTTATTTGGCAAATCGAGAGCGATCTTCATAAGTTTCAACATCTTAAAGCCGAGGGTATCAAGGAGATAATTGAATCTCTTCTGAAGGAGAGGAAGATCGAAGGGAGGGATCTGCTTGGGTTGGTCATTAGCCGCTATGTTGAAGCTACGGATCAGGGGGATAAACTTTTATGGCACTTCATTACTAAAGACTTGAATTTTGACGAAACAGAACCTTTCAGTATAGGGAATCAGCTCCACTGCGAATCCCACGACTTTCATAAAAAGCAATTTTTAGAAGAAAGACTGGTTCAGTCCGAACTGTTCTTGACAATGGCCATCAATGCCCTGGAAGACTGGTCGGAGAGTAATGATAGGTACAGGACTGCAAGGCGGCTAAGGAACGCGTTTCTTTCCTATTCGTCCTGGGAACTCCGTCATAGTAGAAACGACATGCATCATGTTGACGGTCTCACCGTTTTGCTAAATGGAATCGAGAATGCATTGCGGCATCATGCCAAGGTCGATGACCATTGGTGGCACGAACACGAACCAATGCTTCGGCACGCTCAGGAAGAGACCCTACGCTATTTTCTTGTGTTGGCCTACAAAGAGAATCCCAACGCAAATATCGAGGGCATTGCGGTTACACTTTCCGATAAAGAGCTGCTTCAGTATGGTCAAATTGAGCATGAGCTTGGCGAATTAATCCAAGCCAGTTACCATCTATTGTCTCCCGAGGTGCAAGAGAATAATCAGCGAGTCATTCTGGATCTCTACGCTGAGGAGAATTGGGACGAAGAAGATAGCCACTTATGGGTGGTTAGGGCCATTTCAGATTATCTTGCGTGGATTCCCCGAATTTTTCGGTTACCTGTAAGCCAGGCCTTCATTGATCCTTTAGTATCTCAGTTCGGTTCAGCTTTGCCTGAGCCTAACATTCACTCATGGGGCGGATGTGACGGGTCTCCAATCCCCTTTGAAAAGCTCTTAAAACTGGACAATCGCAATCTTTTTCGACTCTTGGGTTATTACAACGACTATCATGATTACAGCAGTCATCCGGCAGATGATAACAAAGGAGGCCGTGAAACGGTTGAGCGAGTGCTCTTCGAAGCGGCTACTTATGATCCAAAAAGATATTTTGAATTGATCCCTGCGCTTGAAAGCCATGGGCTTCAACCGGGATATCGAAACAAGGTGTTGGAAGGGATTGCCCAACATATCCGCTATCGGTTCGGTCGTTTACGAAGTCCTCAGGACTGGCAACCTATTGAGCCGGCACCGGATGGATCTGCCCTTGCTCGCTCCTTGCTTGATGTTATCGAACGAACTCCGGATATATGGGATGAAGGCCATGCAGTAGTACACATGCTGGAGGCCTGTTGCGAGGTTCTGGAAGACAATGATTCGGCCGAACGTCTTGTCTTTCATTTGTTCCGCCTGCTTCGCCAACCAGATCCAGACGAGGACAGGCAAAGGATCTTCAGAAAAGACAAGAAAAGACTTACTTCGGAGGATCTTCGTCATGAGGCCATCAACAGCGTCCGTGGTATTGCCGCCGGTGTCTCCATAAGGTTTTACACTCGATTTCTGGAACAGGATAGGGAACCGCCCGAACTTCTCTTTCCCCTGTTGCGCCACTTTGCCCGTGACCCCGTGATGGCTGTCCGTGCGGCGCTTTTGGACTATCTACCGTACCTGACCTTTAAGCGTCATGAGTTGGGTTGGCAACTTTTCTATGATATTTTCCGAGAGCGTCAAGATCACCTTTGGCCACTGGCTGAACGACACCTTTATCATCAATATATGGAATATTTTGACGATGTGGCTCCTTGCTTAGACAGAATATGCGCAGAGGCCATTGAAGAGGGCAGGGGACGCTTGGGGAAGAATTGCAACTCTGTCCTCCCTGGCTGATCGTATAGATCCGGACGACCTGTTCAAACAGTTGGAGTCAATCGATTCCCTTGCTGCCTGGGAGGGGGCCACCCAAGTATTTGCCTCCAATCTTAATCACTATGTTGCTGATGGCAGGTGCATTAGGGGTCTTATACGAATTCTTGAAAATAAAAACTTAATCAGAGGGGTAATAAGACGAATCGAAACCGCCTTTAACCCCCAAAAGCACGGAAGGACACTGGATAGAGATTTTGCTATTCTCTTTATCGAAGCTATCGAATTTGGTGGTCTAAAAAATGATCTGATTAATTTCCTTGAGTGGATTTCCGACCTTGCCGGCCGAGAACCTCTGGCAGCGCTGGAAGTCTGTGAGAGCCTGGTACCCAGACTCAATAATCTGGAATCTCCTTATCGTCTGTGGCACACGGAGCCTCTGATTGCAGCTTTGTCCAGCATTCTTCGAGAAGCGGATGAATCGGACGACGAGGAATTGATTCGTCGTGCCATTCGACTTCAGGACCAGTTCCTGCGCATGGACATCCGTGGAATGGATGATTTTTTCTTTCAGTCTGGGTACCCTTGACTTGTCTATAACCATGAAACAGTTGTCATGAAGGATGTTGGGATACAAAAGGCCCCTTGTTTGAAAGGCCCGCCCCGTCTCCAAGGTGGGTAAGCCTCTGAGAAAAAAGATACAAGGGAAATTGAGACGTTGCTTCATTTGGCAACGTCCTGGAAGAAGTAAATGGTTCTTGATTAGGTGGACGCTCCGAGATCATCCAGAGGTTTTTCATTCAAAGCTAATATGATATGGTAAACTCCAAAAAACTTCCCGGGCTTTCATACCCAAATGGAGGGACCTCTTTAAAAGTCTAACTGGAACCCTTTTAATCAATGATTGCGTCTCAAAGACAGGAGCAAAATGCAATGAATGGACCTGAAATGAATGCGCCTGATACTTTCAAACATGGAAGCACATGGGTGCGGGCCGATTTTCATCTGCATACCCGGCGGGATGGGGAATTCAAATACTCCGGGGAAGAAAACCGTTTCATATCAGATTACATTCAGGCTTTAAGTGCTGCAGGAATCAGGGTCGGGGTTATTTCGAATCACAACAAGTTCGATCCGGACGAATTCAAGGCGTTGCGAAAGAGAGCGAAAAAGGGGTCAATTTTTCTCCTTCCAGGCGTCGAATTGTCCGTTAACGACGGCGCCAACGGCATTCATACCCTTGTGGTTTTTAGCGAAGAATGGATCGAAGGCGGGAAGGACCACATCAATCCTTTTTTGAGCAGCACTTTTTCGGGGAAATCTCCTGGGGAATATGAACATGAAAACGGTCGAAGCTCGGACAGCCTGCTGGAGACCGTTAAAAAACTGGAATCCTATCAACGGGACTTTTTCCTGGTTTTTGCCCATGTCGAGGACAAGAGTGGTTTATGGCACGAATTGGAGGGCGGCCGCATCCGGGAATTAGGAGAAAATGAATATTTTGGAAGAAGGGGCCTGGCCTTTCAGAAGGTCCGGACCCATGATGCCCCTGATCGTAAATGCCGACAAAAAGTAACGGACTGGCTTGGCGAACACTATCCGGCCGAGGTCGAGGGGTCGGACTGTAAGACCCTTGATCAGATCGGTAAGGGCCGGGCCTGTTACTTGAAAATTGGGGATTTCACCTTTGAGGCGGTGAAGTACGCCCTTCTGGATTTCCGAAACCGTATCCGTGTCGAGCCGGAGAGGCATGAAAGATCTTATATTAGCAGTGCGACTTTTGAAGGAGGCGTTCTTGACGGAAAGACCCTCCATTTTTCTCCTGAACTCAACACACTGATAGGGATTCGCGGTAGCGGGAAGTCCTCGATCCTTGAAGCGCTCCGATATGCCCTGGATACCCCTTTTGGCGAAAAGGCGATGGATCGGGAATACAAACAGCGCCTCGTCGAACATACCCTTGGAAGTGGGGGTAAAGTGACCGTTCAAGCTGTAGACAGGAGAGGCCAGCCCTATGAGATCTGCCGCATCCTGAATGAACAACCGGATGTGTACGTGGAAGGAATCCTTCAGCCGGGGATCTCCATTCGGGAGACCATCCTTCATAAGCCCATCTATTTTGGCCAAAAGGATTTGTCCAGCACAGGGGAAGGTTTTGAAAAGGATCTGGTAGAAAAACTGGTCGGCGAAAAACTCACGGGAATTCGTTCCCGCATCGATATGAAACGCCAGGAGGTGGCGGAAACGATAGAGCACCTGAAAAAACTTTCCAAGACCGAAGAAAAGAGAAAAGATTTCGAATCGAAAAAACAGGATGCAGAGTTCAGACTGAAATTTTACAGACAACATGGGGTCGAAGAGAAACTTCAGAAACAGGTGGATTTCGATGTCGACTCTCGTAAATGTGCACAAGTTTTGTCCTTTGTGAAATCCTATTTGGCGGAGCTTGAAGAGTTTATCAGCCGCTATGAGGATGATATTAAGAATCAGCGTATCTATAAATCCGGCAGAAATGGATTCTTTTTCGAGGAGTTTTTTACAACTTATGACAAGATCCTGACTTCATTTAAACATATCAAGGACTCCCTGACATCCGGGAAAGAGATCCTTGAGGATCTTAAGACCAAAGGAGCTTCATTTGAAAGACTCAAGGAAGGACTCAAGGAGGAATTCGCTGAAATCGAGAGAAAGTTGGCGGAAGAGTTAAAAGGCGTTGGTGCAAAAGCCATCCTCGCTGATGAATTCCGGCGGCTTCGAAAGACCGTGGACCAGGCCAAACAGATGCTTGAAGCCCTGGAAAAAGAGGAGGCACAACGCACCACTTTACACCGGGAACTATTAAAGCAACTGGTAGGCTTGAATGATTTATGGCATGAAGAATATAGATCGATTCAGGCCGAATTGGACAAAGTCAATAAAAGCCATTCTTCTCTTGAGATCAAGGCTGAATACAAAGGGGACAAAGAGGCTTTCGTCGAATACATGAAGGACATTTTCAGGGGCAGCCGAATTCGGGAAACAACATTTAAGTCTCTTGCCGGTGTGTTTTCAGACTTTGGAGCCATGTACCGGGATTTTGGGAAGGCCAAGGCAATCGTTGGGGGTGTGTTTCCAACTTTTGTAGAGTATTTCTTCGGCAATTTTTCGGCCCTTTTAACCTGGCAGGTCCCTGACCGCTTTGTCATAGAGTACAGGGGCAAAGAGTTGAAGCATCATTCGTTGGGGCAGCGCGCTTCCGCGCTTATTTTGTTCGTGCTGAGCCAGAAGGAGAACGATGTCATCTTGATCGATCAACCGGAGGACGATCTTGATAACCAGACCATATACGAGGATGTGATAAAGCTTATCAGGAATTTGAAACCGGTCACGCAGTTTATTTTTGCCACCCACAACGCCAACTTCCCCGTGCTCGGCGATTCGGAGCAGATCGTCTCATGTACCTACTCGAACGATTCCATCGCACCAATGAGTGGCAGCATCGATTCTCCGAAACTTCAACAGGAGATTGTTGACATCATGGAAGGCGGGGAAGAGGCCTTCAAACAGCGAAAGAGGATCTATGAGATATGGAAACCTCGGAACTTTTAGAGATTATCTCTCGCGACGAGGATGGAAAGCATCAGTTCAAGTCGAACTTCACCAATGTGAATTCCCTCGCGGCGGAGTTGACAGCCTTCAGCAATTCGGGGGGAGGTCAGATTTTTATAGGTGTTAATAACGACGGCACAATTTCAGGCCTCATGCGAGAGGATATGGGCCGTTTAAACCAACTCGTGTCTAATGCCGCCTCGCAATCCATTCGCCCGCCGATCAATCCCAGGACCGAAAATGTCGCTACACCGGAAGGGCTTGTCATGGTAGTTATGGTCCTGGATGGTGTGAGCAAGCCCTATATGGATAATAGTGGCGCCGTTTGGGTGAAGAGCGGTTCGGATAAGCGAAAAGTGACTTCCCGGGAAGAAATCCAAAGGATGTACCAAAGAGCCGGCTTGATTTACGGCGATGAAATCCCGGCCAAAGGACTTACTATTGCTGATTTGGATATTGAGTATTTCAGGAAATTTTTCGAAAGGGTGTATGGGGAAGCAGTGGAAAACCAGGAGGTCTCCCTGGCGAGTTTACTGGAAAATATGAATTTGATGAAAGATGGAGTCCTAAATGTAACCGGAGCGTTGCTCTTCGCCAAAAATCCGGTGTTTAGACTGCCGGCATTTATAGTGAAAGCGGTGGCCTTTCCGGGCAATGAAATCCATGAAACCCAATATATCGACAGTAAGGATTTTTCAGGGAAATTGGCGGATATTTTTCATGCAAGTCTCAGTTTCATACTGGGCAATATCAAACATATACAAAAAGATAAAAGCGTAAACGCCCCTGGCGAACCCGAAGTCCCCAGAATTGCGCTGGAAGAGATTGTTGCCAATGCATTGATCCATCGCGACTATTTTGTGTCCGCCCCGGTCCGGATTTTTATTTTCGAAAATCGGATTGAAATTATAAGTCCGGGGCATCTTCCTAATAATCTCACCGTAGAAAACATCAAAAGCGGCAATTCCATCATCCGCAACCCCATCTTGGCTTCCCATGCAACCAGGATACTACCCTATCGAGGTCTTGGAAGTGGTATTATCAGGGCATTAAAGGCATATGCTGAAATTAATTTTGAAGATGATAGAGACGGGAACTTATTCAAAGTCATAATCAAGCGTCTTTCCGGGACCAAGGTTTAGTCCTGGATTTGGTGAAGTGGACCCCTAGGAATCGCGTACCACGCTATTGGGATTTGATGGACCTTCCGGACAACAGGCCTTTGAGAGAAAATATTTTGAAATATATAAATGTCAGAGGATGTTAGAGGGCTATTGGGGATCTGGACTGGCGAACCGGATGACGGATTCGAGGAAGCGATTCGCAAACTGCGGCAGCAGAGCCTGGCAGGGGAATAACGACGGATGGCTGCACCCAAAATCATCATCGACAACGACGCATGGATTGTGGCCTGTGCCGTTCGACATGGCGTTCCATTAGTAACTCACAATGATAGGGACTTCGATGCGATAAGCGGCCTGAAGGTGATTTTTGAAAGACCGAAAAGTAATCCGTTCCTAACGGCCTTGTGTTTCATGTAAATTTCATGGCCTTTTCTTTACATGACGGACGTGAAATGTAAAGAAACAGGCTCTAACTTTACATTTTAAGGACGAATACAGCTCTGACGCCTGATGAAAAGACCATTGCGGGAATTTCCTACACTGAGTGACTGAAAGGAATGGCTTCGGGACGGAGTGGGTCATGATTCATCTCGTTTCCGGCAATCTGTTGGAAGCGCAAACAGAAGCCTTGGTCAATACCGTCAATTGCGTGGGCGTGATGGGGAAAGGGATTGCACTTCAATTTAAGCAAGCCTTTCCTGATAATTTCAAGGATTATGTCAAGGCCTGTGAGAAGGGTAAAGTGCGTATCGGGAAGATGTTCGTTCACCACACGGGTAGAATGTTTCCCCCGAAATACATCATCAACTACCCTACGAAGCAGCATTGGAAAGCAAAATCCAGGATTGAGGACATTGAACTGGGTCTTGAGGATCTCGTGAGGGTTATCAAAGAGTTGTGGATTAAATCGATTGCAGTCCCAGCCCTGGGTTCAGGCTTGGGTGGATTGAATTGGGAAGTGGTGAAGAGTCTGATTATAGTTGCTTTTGAGGACGTTCAAGATGTTGAGGCCTTGTTGTATGATCCGACAGGTTAGCACAGTTCTGAGATGATACGCTCTGAAACTTAAGAGCCCTGAAATGACCCTCGGAACCTGGAAGGACGGCGCCGGGGAATGATGCGAAAAGGAGAGATCGTGGAGCTGGAGCAAGAAAACACCCTGCCGGAAAAATGCCGGAGCTGCCGGGGGACGAAAGCTGGGGCTATCCATTCCGGGTGCCCCTTCTGTATGGATGCGCAGTTTCAGGAGAGAATACTTTGCGACCTTAACCGCTCGATTCAGGACCAGGGCGCTTTTCAGTGCGGGGCCTACCGTCCCGGACTAGAGCTTGTGGGAGCATCCGAGAGGAAACAGACTATCCGCCCCCCCCAAGTCAAAAACATCTTCCGGGAGAGAGCGATTTCAGGATATGGTCCGCACTCAGAGGAAAAAGTTCTCATTGCTGTTGGCTCGTCAGGGATTGGAGCGGCAGCCTGATGAAGTGTTTGTAGATCTTAAATACCACCTGGCCTGGAATGTGATTCACAGAATGCCCGCATTCGTCGACGGCACTGAGTATGCGCCTTTCTTCAAGAAAGTTTTTCAGGAATACGACGAATCCGGCGGCACGTTGGTGCGCCTGGTATGGCTGTGCACCGACCACATTCATGTGTACCTGGAGTGCGATGTGGATCGTTCCGTGAAGGATGTGATCCTGGATATCAAACAACTTTCCGAAGACACCCTCCTGGACCGGTTTCCGAATTTGAAGGAGCGGTTTTTTCCTGATGGAGATGTGTGGGATATGGCATATTTCGTTGGGACTGTGGGTTGAGAGAATTGTCGTGCGGGATCAAATTTTATCAATGGCTGTTTGGGACCTGACGGATTTGGCGTATCGTCCATAACTGCTTATGATGCTATCCAGGTGGATCTTCCGAAAATATTTTTTTGAAGTCCTTCCGAAATGATTTGGGTGTATCATTCTGATAGGCCCAGTAAGAGACGACAGCCCTGATCTGTTTCATCTTCACAAGCCGGCTGTCCACCATCAATTTCATAAGTTCCAGGGTTTTGTATGTCTTGATTTCGAATCCTTTTGCGACCGTCAGCATATCTGCATCATCCGTCACAACCGTGATTTTTAGCACATAGGCGTAAGACAGTCCCATGATGTCCACTTCGGAAACGCCAAATTGGTTATCTCTAGCAAACTCTCTGATGAAGAAAAAGGCGTGGTTGATTTCCGAGCGCTGAATTTTTGTTGGAGAAAAACAATTTTTCCTGTTATCGCCATATTCCTTTTGACTGACCCAGAAAAACTTGTTTTTCAGGATGGGACTTTTCTCATACTCTTTGTCCAATTCCTCTATGGCACCAATACAGTGTTTTTTTCTTCCAAAAGGAGTTTTCAACAATGGGTGAATACTCTGAGCAAGTCTGAAATAGGAGCAGGAATCTATAATGATATTGCAGACGGTCATTAGCGGAGCTCTTCATAAATATATTGAGCATCCGCCAGCGGCAAATTGAGAAGATTCTGGATAAACCCGGCAGATTTCTTATTGTCTTTTAGAAATGATATCAACGTCTCAAAGAAGGGACTTTGAAATGCCTTCTTTGAGCAGGATATATATTCGGTGGCTGTGGGTTTTTTGTTTTCAAATAAGTGTTCTGAAACGGAATGAAACTGCTTGTTAAAAACCGTCGTGGCCTTGTAGATGGTTCTATTCGTCTCAAGATCGATTTCAGATTCGTTCATGTGTCTCGCACACTTATTGATCTCATAGTAGACGGTTAAGGGAGAAACGACCAACTTTTCAGCGATTTCCTTAAGGCGGCTAATCTGTTTGGGGATGGTGCGCAGCCGGCGCATCTGAATGTATTCGTTGGCGGCGGTCTCTTCGTCTACCAGAAGGGCTCCAGCAAAGGCATCCGCAAAGTCCTCCGCTTCATCGCCTTTTAAATCAGGGGACTTAACATGACCCAATTCGTGGGCCATCCAGAATTTAAAATCGTGTGTCTTGCTGTCCAGGTTCAGATAGATCCACGTTGTCATGGTCTTGGGAAGGTAAATGTGCAGCGCATTTTCATGTTGATCTCTGGTGCCCCAAAAAACCGGTATAATGAAGGCATGGTACTGGTTGAAATAAGATATAAGGCTTTTAAAGGAGATCTCCGATGTCCCGGTCGCACCGATCTCCTTTCTTATCTCTTTGGTCACTTGATGAATGTATTCATACTCCAGGTTCGGATCAATCAAAGAAGAGGGACGCGAGAAACGATCAAAGGGCAGATAGGGCACCAGTTTTTCCAAAAGAGAACCCATGTATTTAGCGGACTCGATATAGTCCTCTGAGATTTTATGCCTGCCCTTCTTTCTGAAGGCGATAATCGGTTCCTCTTCAGTCGCTATTTTCAATACAATCTCATCAAAAGAAAGTTTCAACAGTTTTGCGAGCCTCAAGAGTCTTTCCGGGCGAGGATATTTTTCCTTTTTCATCCAGTTTGAAATAATTTGTCGGGAGACACCGAGTTCTGAGGCCAATTTCGACTGGGTTAACCCCATTGACTCAAGTTTCTCGGTAATATTTTTTATATTTAGTTCCCTATCAGGGCGTTTGCTTTGCATAATGCCTCTGGGTGGATCAAAAATGTTGGTCGGGCATAAATAAACATATCAAAAACAGGATGGATCGACAGAAGATGTCGATAGATGGTTGAGATGAACTGCTAAATTCTGACGCTAATCTGCATGTCAACTTTTGTCAACCAAAAAATACGTTAAGTGATCGTGCATTTTGTTCCGCGTCACCCCAAGGCTGGGTTTCAAACCCGCCCTGGATATGAAGCAAACTATAAAATTTGCACTCCAGTGGATGAAAAACCAAGAAATGATATCCTTGAATTCCCCATTTCGGGTGCCAAACAGACCCTCGTCTTTGCCCCTTTTTCCATGAAAATTCTGTTGTAATCATCGAGTTTTCAGGGTTAAATGCTCTGGAAATTGAACGTAATCGAGAATTGGGCGGACTGAAAAGCTTCTTACGAACAATCCCCTGGCGGCAATATCGAGCCCTGGGGGGTGCGGCAAGACAAAACTGGCGAACCCGTTTGCGTGCACACGATCTTCCGTCGGAGACCGAAGGTTTGATTTGGAAGACCCCCGTGATCTGGCTAAATTCGACAACCCTATGCTTCTGATTGAGTCATTGAAAGGGATTTTATTAGAGTCGATGGACCATCCTCCAGTGGCAGGAGCATAATTCAACCTTACGAATGTCCCTGTTATAGCGACATTAAGCAAACTGCAGGAAAGGCCATATGACCTCTTCAAGTTCCGAAAATGAAAATCAACATTCGGCGCTCGAGAAACTTCGTAAAGAGAACATCCGCCTCAAAACCTTACTCGCAGAACATGGCATTCCCTGGGAAGAAAAGCGCTTCCCGGACTCCGCCACCCAATCACCCCAACCTAAGCCTTCCGGAAAAATTGGCCAACACCTCACCCCTTCTGAAAAGGTTGCACTTTTTCGTCGCCTGTTTCGTGGGCGGGTTGATGTCTACCCCATCCGCTGGGATTCGGCCAAGGGCGGGGCCGGCTATGTTCCGGCCTGCGGAAACGAATGGCGGCCGGGCATTTGCGGCAAGCCGCGCGTGAAATGTGCCGCGTGTGATCAGCGACTTCTGCTGCCCGTTACCGATCAGGTGATCCATGACCACCTGACAGGGAAGCACACCGTCGGTGTTTATCCCTTGATGAACGATGATACTTGTTTTTTTATCGCGGTGGATTTTGACGAAGGTGACTGGCGAGGGGATACCGAGGCGTTTATCCAGTCCTGTATAGAGTTGGATGTGCCCGCTGCCTTGGAAATTTCACGTTCGGGTTCTGGGGCGCATATCTGGATTTTCTTTTCCCAGGCCCTTCCTGCCCGCGATGCGCGACGGCTGGGGGCGGCACTTGTCAGTCATTCCTGTGCCCGAACCAGGCAACTTTCGTTGACCAGTTATGACCGGTTTTTCCCCACCCAGGATACTCTCCCCAAGGGTGGCTTCGGCAATCTGATCGCGCTCCCCCTGCAGAAGAAGCCACGAGAAAAGGGGCGGAGCGTTTTCGTGAATGAACGTTTTGAATCCTTTCCCGATCAGTGGTCCTATCTTGCATCGCTTTCGAGGATGGGTGTTCAAGCGGTGGAAAGCGTTATCCTGCGCGCGACCGGTGGAGGGCATCCTCTGGATATTTCATTTGTATCCGAAGAGGACACGTCTGAACCTTGGAAGCCGCCTGCTTCGTCCATCAGAAAAATCCCCGGTCCTTTGCCGGCGTCAATCAACCTGGTACTGGCAAACCAGATTTTTATTGAAAAGGCCGACCTTCCCCAACCCCTTACCAACCGGCTGATCCGTTTGGCGGCCTTTCAGAATCCGGAATTCTATAAATATCAGGCGATGCGCCTCTCGGTCTGGGACAAACCGCGAATTATTGGTTGCGCCGAAAATTTCCCTCGACATATCGGACTGCCGAGGGGCTGTCTGGATGAGGTGCTGGATCTACTTTCCTGGAATAACATAAAGATTGAATTACAGGATGAGCGTCAAACCGGTTCCGAGATTGAGGTCAGGTTTCGAGGCGAATTGCGAGACTATCAATCAGCCGCCGTCAGTGCGATGCTGGTAAATGAAACCGGCGTTTTGTACGCACCCACTGCCTTTGGTAAGACAGTGACCGCCGCCGCGCTTATTTCCAGGCGGCCGGTGAGCACAATGATTCTCGTTCATCGCATAGAACTGCTCAATCAGTGGCGGGACCGCCTTTTCACTTTCCTCGATTTGCCCAAAGGGGGGCTTGGTGTAATTGGCGGCGGCAAGAGAAAACCTTCCGGACATATCGATATCGCCGTGATGCAGTCCCTGTCGCGTCGGGAAGATCTGCCGGAGTTGCTCGACCGTTATGGACAAATCATCGTGGATGAATGTCACCATGTGTCGGCATTTTCCTTTGAGTCTGTCCTGAAACAGGCAAGAGCGAGATATGTCGTAGGCCTCACGGCAACGCCAATACGTCGCGACGGTCATCATCCGATCATTTTCATGCAGTGCGGACCCATCCGCCATAGCGCTAAGCGACCCGACAATGCACCCGCGCACTTAGAGGTGTGGCCGCAGTTGCTGGAACCACCTTATATTCCAGACGAAGTAAGCATTCAGGAGGTGTTTCGTTTGATCGCCACCAATGCTATTCGCAATCAACGTATTGCCCGGGACATTATCGAAAGCTATCGGGAGGGCAGGAAAATAATCGTTTTGACTGAACGCACCGAACACCTGAAGTTGCTTCGAGAGGAGCTTGGTGCAGCGATTGAGCATTGCTTCGTGCTGCATGGCAGGATGTCTAAAAAACAGCGTGCCGCCATTTTCGCAAATCTCGCCGACATGGATGACTCGGCGCCTCGGGTGCTGCTTGCCACCGGGCGCCTTGTTGGTGAGGGTTTCGACTACCCCCCGTTGGATACTCTGTTTCTTGCAATGCCGATTTCGTGGAAGGGGACGCTTCAACAATACGCGGGCCGGTTACACCGGGAGCACACCGGTAAGCGGGATGTGCGCATATATGATTATGTCGAGAGGGATCATCCGCAACTTGCCCGGATGTGGGACAAACGCCTACGCGGGTATAAAAACATGGGATATGTAGTGAAGAGCTGGGAAGTGGAGCAGTGACCGCAATACTGGATGGGTGAATATCCGAAGGAAATTCTGTGCGAAAAGATCTGGCAAAGGCGTTACCCATGAGGACACCGGTATATGAATGAACCTGCTGCATGGGCAAGGCGTGTTGCGCCCAAACGAAACCGCCGATCCATTAGGTTGAAGGGATACGATTATTCCAAGCCGGGCGCATATTTTGTGACCATTTGCATCCAAAACAGGGAATGTCTGTTGGGGGATATAGCGGACGATAAAATGGTGTTGAATGACGCGGGACGGATGGTTGAAAAATGGGTTGGCGAATTGCGTAACAAATTCGAGGACATCCGATGCGATGATTCCATCGTCATGCCCAATCATTTCCATGCGATCATTCAAAACGTAGGGGCAGACCTGCGTGTCTGCCCTAACCCTGATGTCCGCCCTGACCCATGTGTCTGCCCCCATAATGAACCGACCGAATCAACACGGGCCAATTGCATACCGTGCGAATCCCCATCGAATGAACACGCGTCGGGCGAAACCACACCGGGCGAACACGCACAGGGCGAACACATAATGAACGAACACACGCGTGGCGAACGCACAACGGGCGAACACATAGGTTCGCCCCTACATGTGGTCGTGCAATGGTTTAAAACCATGACAACAAACGAATACATACGCGGTGTGAAACAATTCAATTGGACGCGGTTTCATGTCAAATTATGGCAACGGAATTATTCCGAACATATCATTCGCAATTAAAATGAATTAAACAGGATTCGCGATTATATTACCCACAATCCCATGCAATGAGAATGGGATCGGGCGGATAGAATTCGGAGATGCAAGGTTATGGAAACCCGGGAAGAGCACCTAAACGCATCATAGGACAAAGGAGGAAATAAAATGGACCTTGAGACCTTGAGAGACACACCCCCCTGGGAGTGGCCGAAAGACGCCGATAAACTGTTCCTCGGGGTTCTTCGGGATGATCGGGCCGATGCATCCGATCGGCTCCTTGCCGCGGAGTTGGCAGGCGATTTTGTAGTGATCAACGACGAACTGATGGATGCCTTACTGTCTATCCTGCTGAATAAAGATGAATCGGAGACACTGCGTGGCACAGCCGTGATCTCCTTTGGGGCGGCCCTTGAACAGGCATATATCGAAGCGTTCGAAGATCCTGAGGAGGTGCCGATTACCGAGCAGACCTTTCATAGGATCCAGGAAGCGCTTCGGGAGCTTTATGGGGATGCCGACCTTTCCAAGGAAGTTCGGCGACGGATCCTGGAGGCATCGGTGCGTGCCCCGGAGGACTGGCACCGGGACGCCGTGAGCGCCGCCTACCAAAAAGAAGACGAGGACTGGAGGCTGACTGCCGTTTTCTGCATGCGTTTCATTCGAGGATTCGATGACCGGATACTCGAGTCCCTGGAAAGCAAAAATCCGGATATTTATTACCAGGCGGTTTGCGCAGCAGGCATTTGGGAGGTGGATGCGGCCTGGTCACATATCGCCGGGCTTATCGCTTCAGAGAAAACCGAAAAGTTCCTCCTCCTCGCCGCCATTGAAGCCGCAGCCTTTATACGCCCTCAGGAGGCATCGGAGATCCTTGGCGATCTTTTAAACTCTGATGACGAGGACATCATCGATGCGGTCTACGAAGCCCTGTCCATGGCCGGGGGGATCTGTGACGAAGAGGAGGATGAAGATGATGTCAGGCATTGAGGGTGGGCAAAGAAAACAGTGAATTGAACTTTTTAAAAAGGAAAAGAAAGCCGAATCATGATCGCCTCCATTTTTTCGGAAGGAAAGGACGGGGGAGGACACCTCAGCAGCAGAAAGAAAAAAGGCGCAAGGACATCGAGCCCCGCGCCTTTTGACTTTCAAATATGTTCGGGCGGCATAACGCTACGAGCCCGAATACATTCCCCTATGTCCCCATTTCCCATGAGGAAAGGTATTTTTCCTGTTCGGGCGTCAGGACGTCGATCTTCACGCCCATGGCCGACAGTTTCAGCCTGGCGATCTCCTCATCGATGTTGGGGGGGACCGGGTAGACCTTTTTAACGAGATTTTTGTGTTCTCGATTCATATACTCGGCGCAAAGGGCCTGGTTGGCGAAGCTCATGTCCATGACACTGGATGGATGACCCTCGGCAGCGGCCAGATTGATGAGCCGGCCTTCGCCTAGGACATAGACCCTGCGTCCACTTTCCAGCGTGAATTCCTCGGTGAATTCCCGAATCACCCGTCGGGACTTGGCGGCTTCTTTCAGACCGGGCAGGTCCAGTTCTACGTCGAAATGACCTGAGTTGCTGATAATGGCCCCGTCCTTCATGGTCAGAAAGTGTTCTTTCCGGATCACATTGATATCGCCCGTCAAGGTGCAGAAGAAATCTCCCAGGGGGGCGGCCTCGGCAATGGGCATGACCCTGAAACCGTCCATGACAGCCTCCAGGGCTCTCAGAGGATCCACTTCGCAGATGACGACATGGGCTCCGTGGCCCTTGGCCCGGTTGGCTACACCCCTGCCGCACCAGCCGTAGCCGCTGACCACGAAGGTGCTTCCCGCCAAAAGACGGTTGGTGGCCCGAATGATGCCGTCGACGGTGCTCTGTCCCGTGCCGTATCGGTTGTCGAAGAGGTGTTTGGTGTTGGCGTCGTTTACGGCTACAATGGGAAACTGCAGGACCCCGTCCTTTTCCATGCTCCTCAGGCGGATGACCCCGGTCGTCGTCTCTTCCGTACCGCCTAGAACTCCTGAGAGAAGGATCTTCTTCTCCTCAGCGGACAGGCTTCGCGCCCAGTCGCTGATCCCTTTGTCCAGATTATCCAGTTTGTCAAGGGCGATGAAATGGAGGCAGCTCACCACGTCGGCTCCGTCGTCCATGGTCAGATGTGGTCGGTGTTTGAGGGCCGAGAGGATGTGATCGTAGTATGTGGCGTTGTCCTCACCCTTGATGGCAAAGACGGGGATCTCGTCATCCGCCACGAGGGAGGCGGCCACATCGTCCTGGGTGGAAAGAGGGTTGGATGCGCAAAGTACCACTTCCGCGCCACCCGCCTTGAGGGTCTTGGCCAGGGAAGCGGTCTCCGTAGTGACATGAAGGCAGGCAGAGAGTCGCAGGCCTTTCAGAGGTTTTTCCGCCTCAAAACGTTCCCTGATTTTAGCGAGGACCGGCATACTCATTCCCGCCCACTCAATTCTGAGACGACCTTTTTCGGCCAGATTCATGTCCTTGATATCATAGTCCATTGGCAAATCCTTATTTTTAAGCGTTTACATTCAATGACGGGGCCACTCAGCCTTCTGCAGGTACTTCTATTTGGCCGCCTTTTTCAAATCGCTCACGGCATCCGTCCGTTCCCATGTGAACTCGGGTAGTTCACGTCCAAAGTGCCCGTAATTGGTCGTCTTTGTGTATATGGGCCGAATGAGGTCGAGTTTTTCGATGATGGCCGCCGGTCTTAAGTCGAAGGTCTTCTTAACGATTTCGGTCAGTTCTTTGCTGGGTAGGACACCTGTGCCGTAATCCCTGACCAGCACGGAGACGGGCTCGGCCCGGCCGATGGTATAGGCGATCTGGATTTCGCATTTCTCGGCCAATCCCGCAGCCACCATGTTCTTGGCGATGTAGCGGCACATATAGGAAGAACTCCTGTCCACCTTGCTTGGATCTTTGCCTGAAAAGGCCCCGCCGCCGTGATAGCCGAACCCCCCGTAAGTATCCATGATGATCTTCCGCCCGGTCAATCCGCAGTCTCCAAGGGGCCCGCCGACCACGAATCGGCCCGTGGTGTTGACAAAAAATTGTGTGTCCTTGTCCATCATCTCCGCGGGGACGATCTGCCTGACCACCTCTTCCACAATGGCTTCTCTCAGGGTATCGTAATCCACGTCGGGATTGTGCTGGGCGGCAACAACGACCGTGTGCGCCCTTACGGGCTTCTTGTCCACATATTCCACGGTCACTTGGGATTTGCCGTCCGGCCTGAGCCAGGGGAGCTTTCCGGATTTTCGGACGTGTGCCAGTCTTTTCGTAAGCCCGTGGGCCAGGTAGATGGGCATGGGCATGAGGGTCGGGGTGTCCGTGCAGGCGTACCCGAACATGAGCCCCTGGTCTCCTGCGCCCTGTTCGGAAAACAGGCCGGTTCCCTCGTTCACGCCGACGGCAATGTCCGGGGACTGCTTGTCGATGGTCGAGAGCACCGCACAAGTTTTCCAATCAAATCCCATGGCAGAGTTGTGATATCCGATGCCTTTAATTGTTTCTCGAACGATTTCAGGAATATCCACGTAGGCGTTCGTGGTGATCTCTCCTGCAACCATGGCCATTCCGGTCGTGACCAGGGTCTCGCAGGCAACGCGGGCTTTTGGGTCCTGATTCAACATTTCGTC
>CAZXWJ010000049.1:0-21760 GCA_964644375.1 uncultured Desulfobacteraceae bacterium
GAAATGGTTGAATTAGCCATTCGGAATGGAGATGGATATATTACGTATAAATGGCCACCACGATATGGGTGGTGATTTTCCGCTTCGTCCCTCCGCTGAACTGCTCGACAGGAAAAATGCCGGACCCGTTTTTTCCATAATAGGTAAGATCATCCAGCAGGGTGCTGCCCGAGAGGGTCCCGCAACCGTCCGTATCTGCGGAATCGTCGTCGTTCTGGCCCTCTGTCTGTGTAAAGGTTTGTACGGTCGAATTTTGGTCAGCCGTGGAGGCACCTTCCGTGATGACCAGGATATTGTTGTCCTGACACCAGGCCGTGCAGGGATCCGGATGGTCTTCATCCATGAGAAAATCCAAGGGGTCCAGCCGAAGGGCGGAATTCTGGGTATAATACCCGATTGCGTTGAACATGGCCTCTGCGATCGGGGTCCAGGACGTTGCCTTGATGCCGTTAATGGCGTTGACCAGAGAGGTGGTGTGAGAAGCCCCCTTGCCGATATAGGAGATAACCGTGCCCCCGTCCCGGTTGTCCGGGTCCGTGCAGCCGTAAAGGACATAGGGGTCCGGCTGGGAGCATTCACTGGCCGATCCGTCATCATTGAAGATCATGGCCCCCATGCGGATGTCGTTTGCATACTCCTGAACGAGCCCAGAGGGCACTGCCGCCTGTTCGATATGTCCCTTAAGAATGCACAGGGGCTCGTTGAGCTGAGCCATCACACCCGAATCGATGAGGACGGCCGGGGCATTCCAGAGTTCACCGGTCACATCCCCTGTCACGCTCATTTGATCGCTGGGGTCCACCACCTCCGGGATCTCCAGGACACCGCAGTATTCCTTGAGTGCCTGGTCCACGCACGCGTAGGCCTCATCCGCATCCGCCGGCCATCCGGTGACATCCCAACCCTTCCCGTTACTCTTTAGTTGAGCTTTTGTTGTATCCCAACACCGACCCACATAGCCCCTCTTCTCAGAGGGGTGGAAGATCCCGTAACAGACATAGGCCCGATCGGCCGTCGTGATATCCAGGGGATTCGCGCTCAGAAAGACCGTCTCGCAGTCGTTCATGATGGCACTCACGGAACCCTGACCCGGCTGCCATACCCCGTGTTTGGTCAGGTACCAGCAGTTCTGGAGGGAGTGGTTGAAGGTGGCCATTCTGGCCGCAAACTGCTGGTCACTGTTCACATAGCCCATGCAGTCTTCTGTGTCCTGATAGAGTTGGCCCAGGTTGGGCGGATCCGCATTCAGGTCCTCAATGGCGTCACTGCACGGTCCGATATCAAAACCGGTCGAGGTGACATTGAATATCTCGATCCGTGTTGTGTCGTCCGTGGGATCGGCCGCCTTGTCCACCTCGTCCGGGGGTCTTATGCCCAGAGTCATGAAATACGTATCTGTGCCATCCGTGGTGACCTGGAGTTTCTTGACAAAACGCCTCCCCAGGCACCCCCTGGATTCCATGATAAGACGGGAATGGGCTGGGTCATGTTTCCCGCCGGTGAGGATCTTCTTCTGAATATCCAGCTTGGAGGCCGCGGCCCAGTTCAGAAAATTTCCCACGGCGAGAAAGGCCGTGACATTGGAGGAGGCATCGATCTTAACCCCTGCGGTCAGAGTCCGGTAGTAGCCCGTTCCACCGGCGGTAGTCCAATAATTATTCGCCCCCCACACGGTCTTGGGTTCGAATTCCTCTTCCGCCAGGTCGTAACCGTACCAAGTGGTGGGCTCGAAATATCCTGCATAGGTGTTTGACTCATCGTAGGTATCGTCGTAGCAATAGTTGTCCTGGTTTGCGTAAGCCAGGTCGAACATGCTGGCGGAATTATCGATCATGAGGAGCAGATTGGGGTCCACCCCCTGGGCCAGGAAGGGGGGCGTCTTCACATTCTCGGAGCAAGAATCCGCGGCCCGGGATACCCCCTCCGGACGCAGACCAATCCAGAAAATAAACCCTATAACGAACAAAAACCAAAACACATTTTTCCCTGTTTTCATGAACAAACCCTTCCCAATGCGATGCTCTCGGCAACTCGCATCTATTTTCTTTGACTTCGGAATGCTTCTGAAATCCGGGGGTTCCCGCCGGAATGGACCGACAAATCAACCACGCCGGTTCAATACTTACACTCCCCTTCCTGTCCGATGAGGTGTCTCCATTGAAGCATCACCACCGCTTCGCTGCCGTCGCTTCCCTGATGCTGGGAAAGGATATCGTACAGGATAAAGGCCCCGCCTCCGGCAAGGCCTTTTCCGATACCTTCATATCCGGCGGCCATCTGGATGGATCCCCCGACCGACATGAAGGTGCTCCCCCCCACGTTCAGGTTGGTGTGGGCCTGGCCGGCATTGTACGCATTCGGCATGTAAATGTCCCGGATTCCATCTGATGGGGTCGATGCGCTCGTATTCAACCAAAAAGAGAGCGCCGAGGGTTCCACCACCATGGCGTTCTCGATGACGGCCTCGCCGTTGGCCCCATTGGATGTGAACCCCTGGGGACAGGCGATATTCAACTCGAGGAGTTCGGTGCCCGCCTCCAGGCCCCCCTCCGCCCTGTAAAACGCCACTTGGTGAGATCGTTCATTCCCTGCGATCCTTATCTCGATCGACGCGGTCCTGGAAGCGGAAATTCCGATCAGGGTGAGCAAGACCAGGATGATGAGCGAGACCACCAACACAGAGCCTTCGTCACAGCTTAGCCTACACGGTATTTTCATGGATCCTTTCCTTCTTTGTCTTCATTTGATGCAGGAACCCACACGAATACCCGGGACATTTTTATCCCGGGATCCTATCAATACAGGGTCTTTACAGAACTGAGAAGCGTACTCCTCATGGTTCCTTTGTCGTTCCAGGAAACGGTCACTTCAACCCGTTTTGTGTTCGGCAGGGGATCGCCTTGCGTCACGATCCAGGAAATGCTGTAGTTCCCGTTTTGCTCCGGGGCTGCACTGCTCTGCACGCTGTCATAGGGTAAAGCGATCAGTGTCTCCAGTTTATCCTGGGCAAGCGTCGTGCCTTCGGTGAGTCGGCCACCAAAGGCGTTGCCCTGGATGGCCGAAATCTGCATGCTGCCGACAGCCAGGAGACCGAAGGTCAAAATAGATAAGGCAACGATCACCTCCAAAAGCGTGAAGCCTCCTTGACCTTTGATGAGCTTCGATTTAATAGCCTCATTTTTCATCTGTCTTTTCCTCAAAAAATCCATAATCCGATCCATGCACACATCGATTTCGCCTTATAGGTTTCGGCATTTCACGGTGGTCGTCGAAAGTCTATGCATGCACCCGTCACCCGCCGGGGTAATGACCCGATCACCGACGACGTATATTCCTCGATCGCTATAGCGTTGAATGGGCTGGGAGGTTCTCGCCAGGAGCCAGGTCTTGACCCCCCTTATTCGGCTCACCTCGACGCTTACTCCCCCCGGCAGGGCCAGACCGTCGACAAACCCGTCATTATCCGCATCATCATTTGAATCAATGGCCCCGTCCCCATTGGTATCGAGATTTACATCCAGCTCATTGTCATTGTCTGTGTCAATGGCCCAAATGATCGGCTCCCCGGCATCACGCTGCCCATTGCCATTTCCATCCACAAAGTCCAACTCTCCATCCCCATTCTGATCATAGGCATAGGCAAAGGCGAGAGCCTGGATGTTCTCGGTTAGCAATTGTCTCACCCCCGAGCTTCTTTTACCCAAATCGATACTTCCATTACCTCCTGAATCGTAGAGGGTATAGGCGATGGTTTCATCGCCGTCGAGTGTCCCATCCTCATCAAGGTCCGCCGTGAATTCAAGACAACCGTTCCCGTTGGGATCCGCGCCGTAATCCAGATCACGATATCGCACATCGGTCACTTGAAACACCCCGGAGCCGGTTGGATTATACCCCGCCATACGAATGTCCCTCACCATGATGGACATGGCCACCCTCAAATTCTGCTGCATGGCCGCCACCAGTTCCTGGACGATGTAAGATCTTTGCTGGGAGGAATAGGCGGTATAGACAGCGGTCATGACAACGCCTGCTATGGCCATGGCCAACAGCAACTCGACTAGGGTGAAGCCTCGCTCACCGGTCTTTTCCTTAATTTTACATCGCATTATATTATTGCCATGCTCCATTTTTCCATTTCCTCGAAATGATGACCCCCGCCATACTCGGTGTGCCAATTCCATAGCTAGAGCCTTTATTGTTACACAAATAGACATAACCTTTGTCATCCACGGCCGACATGGTTCCCCTAAAATTAAAAGTGGTTGAATCCGGATTATAGCTGATGGGGTCTGCAGGCGGGGCGCCGGCGCCTGGGATATTGTCCGTGGCGTTCCCGCAGCCATAACCGATGCCGCTTCCATAGTCGGACAAATCAACCGCTTTCAGACTCGCTCCGCCTCCATCGGTGATGGAATAGGTCCCTGCGCCTTTATTGAAGGTGACGGTGCAAGTGGTATTATTCTTGACCGCATGCAATTTTGCGAGTTGCAGGTTTGAAAAAACGTCCCTGGCCGCCTGTTTGAGACGGTAATCGGGCAGCCATACCGAAAAGCCCGGAATGGCGATGGCAGCCAGGACAGCGATGACAGCGACAACCGCGATCATTTCAATCAGTGTGAATCCTGGACAGTGCCTCCTGGTTGGTGTTCGGTCCATTTTGTCGTCTCCTTAAACCTGGTGACCTTAAGCAAAAAACATGCCCCCAGGAAAATACCAAATGTAATCATCTGATTTCGAACAAAAAATTTTTTATCCATCGAATTAATAAATCATTCATGACAGTCCTGATCTGTAAAACAACTTACCAAGTGTAAATTTTGTTTACAATCTAGATTTAATGGTGCACCCGTGATAACATGTTTTCCATGAAATTACGTAAAGGCTCCATCGTTGAACTTTTAATAGAAAAAATGGCGTACGGCGGACAGGGTGTTGCCCGAATCGACGGCCTGGTGGTCTTTGTAAAAGGCACGGTGGCCGGGGATCGTGTGAATGCCCGGATCACCCGAAAAAAAAAGGATTATGCCGAAGCCCGAATGGTTGAATTGCTTGACCCTTCTCCCGACAGAATCTCCCCGCCCTGCGCCTATTGCGGGCATTGCGGCGGATGCCAGTGGCAACCTATGCAGTATCATCACCAGCTCGAATTCAAAGCTGAACATGTTCGTGACGCCATGATTCGAATCGGGGGTCTCTCTCACGTGCCCGTCCATGACGCGATCCCTTCCCCAAAAAAATACGGCTATCGAAATAAGATGGAATTTTCTTTTTCCGACCGTCCGTGGCTCCTTCCGGAGGAAATGGAACGGGGTGTGGGCAAAGGTGACTTTGCCCTCGGTCTCCACGTACCGGGAACCTACAATAAGGTTATTGACATCGAGGCCTGCCTGCTTCAGCATCCCACGGGCAATGAAATCCTTCAGGAGGTCAAAAGGTATGCAAAAGACTCCGGAATTTCGGCTTATGGCCTCAAGAGCCACCAGGGTTTTTGGCGGTTTCTGACCCTGCGCCATTCCGAATCCAAGGATGAATGGATGGTCAACATCGTCACCTCGGAAGCGAACCGGCCGGTAATCGATGCCCTGGTCGTCTGCCTCTCCCGCCGTTTCAAGAATATTAAGACCATTGTGAACAATATAACCGCAAAAAAAGCCGGGGTGGCGGTCGGTGAGAGGGAAACGTTTTTTTCCGGTCAGGGGTTCCTTAAAGACCAAATCGGGCCCCACCACTTTCAGATCTCGGCAAATTCTTTTTTCCAGACCAATTCACTGGGCGCGGAAAGACTCTACGACAAGGTCATGGAATTTGCAGAGTTGACGGGGACCGAAACGGTTCTCGATCTGTACAGCGGCACGGGAACCATCCCCATTTATCTTTCTGGCGGCGCAAGGTCCCTGATAGGGATGGAAATCGCCGAAAGTGCCGTCCTCGATGCCCAGAGGAATTGCCTGGCCAACGACGTCGACAATTGCCGCTTTATCCTGGGAGACATTCGGGAAAATCTGAAAATCATGACCTCGAGGCCGGATGTCCTGATCATTGATCCTCCGAGGGCCGGCATGCATAAGGACGTCCTTGAAGGCGTCATGGAACTGGCGACCGACAGGGTGGTTTATGTGTCCTGCAATCCCTCGACCCTGGCGCGTGACCTGGCCGTGATGAGCCAAGATTATGAGGTCCTTGAAATCCAGCCCGTTGACATGTTTCCCCATACCTACCATATCGAAGCGGTGGCGAAATTAATCCGCAGGAAAGGCCGCCCGAATGAACGGAAACAGACCGAGGCCTGCTGAGAAGTCTTAAGGATCCCTCAAAAATTCTATTGACAATCCAAACTCCCATTTCTTATATTGAGGTTTATCGTTTTTTGTTTTGCCGGAAGGAATTCCTCTCGGCCTGTAAAATAAGGAAGCGATGCATTTGGGCCCGCCTTATTTCTGTCGCCACGGTGCCTGCATCAAGTTAAGCATACACTCCGAAGGAAAAATTTAGATTGTGGAGTGTGGAAAAGGGGGTGATTCAACTATGACCGAAAAGTACAGCATTCGGAATCAAGGGCAAACGTGCCCCGGTCTCATCACGCCCTCGTACCATTTGACAGAGGACAGATGCTTCTCGGCCTTTCAAAACATGCAAGGGGAGAGATCCCCTCTGACCAGGACGGGAGATTGATATGAATTAGATCGTTCCTGACATGTTTGTTTTTGAGACTTGGGGAAGCATCTCTGCAATCAGGGATGCTTTTTCTGTTTTTCGGAAAGCGCAGAGAAAACCACGAAAAAACCGGTGGCTTATTTACAGAATATCATCAGAAAAGAGAAGACACTATGAAGGTTATTGTTCAAGACAACCAGATCGAAAAGGCCATAAGAGATCTCAAGAAAAAACTGACCAAAGAGGGGTTTTTTTCCGAGATCAAGGAACGCCGTTTCTACGATAAACCGAGCGTTCAGAAAAAAAAGAAACAGGCCAAGGCGGCCAAAAGACGACGCAAAAGGATGAGAAAGTTTTACTGATTTTTTTGTGCTTGTCTGATGGATCCATAGAGACGGGCGCAATAAAAGAGGGATACAAAAAAGGAACCGCCTATTCTGAATGGAAAACAGTTGTGCGTGACCACCGGACCGACCGCATTTACCTCAAGAGGGGATGAGATACCGTTTCCATTATCTCATTTACCCTCTTTTTGATGGAATAAAGCCTAGGGTTTATATAGCGAATTTCATCAAAAATCGGCATGTCTCAAGCCCCACAACATTACGGGATTCCATATAAAATCAATTCCGACATGTAATATTCAGGGATGATTTCACCTGACAGGAACCGTTTCGGGCACCGATTTCGGGACTTGACATGGCCGCATCGAACCGTGTTTAGTTGTCTGATTTTGCAGGTTTAATCCAGGCTTTTTTCTTGACAAACCAAAGGTGAATGGGTAAATACGCAGTGACTATATGGTCTACCATCCTATGACATAATTATTTTTTCCTATGGGGAATAATCCAATGAAAAACAAAAAAGCGCCCTCTGAAATTTCTACAAGGGGGGGATGGATTCCTACGCTCATCCATATCGTGCTCTCCTATTATTCGGAACTGGTGAGTCACCCTTTTCGTAGTGGACTCGTCTATTTCATTGCCGGGCTTATCCCTTCCCTCATCATCGGGTGGATCCTTTTCCCAATGGCGACCTATTCAAAACAGTCCCAACCCATCAATTTCAGTCACGCCATCCACAGTACCCCGGATATCGGGATCGATGGGGAGAAGGAACAGGAAATCTGCCTGTATTGCCATGGCTTTCGAGAAGACGGTACCTTCACGGGCATTCCAACCCTCGAAAAATGTATGGAATGTCACGATGATCCTGAATCGCCCCTGGGAGAAGAACCTGAAGAGGAAAAATTCTTGAAACAGTACGTGGCCGATGAAAAGGAGGTCCCATGGATGTCCTATTACAGGCAGCCCGATTGTGTCTATTTTTCCCACATCGCCCATGTAGAGATGGGGAAACAGGACTGCCGGATCTGCCACGGTGATCATGGCAAGAGTGAAGAGTTGCCCTATTACCAAAAAAACCGCCTGACCGGTTACAGCATCAACATCTGGGGGAAGAACATTGCAGGTTACAAGTCCAATACCTGGGACCGCATGAAAATGGATGACTGCGCCGAATGCCATAGCGAAAAGGGTCAGGAACAAAACAACGCCTGCTTTGTCTGTCACAAGTAAGGGGATAATAGCCATGAAAACAAACAAAAAGAAGGTCACCGATCTCATCGCTCTCAATAGAAGAAATTTCATCAAACTTCTTGTCGGTGGTGCTGTCGGCATCAATCTGACGCCTCTCCCCTGGAAACTGACGGATGATATCGCTATCTGGACCCAGAATTGGCCGTGGGTACCGGTCCCGCCTGTTGGGGAAGCTACCCGGGCGAACTCTGTTTGCACGCTCTGTCCGGGTGGTTGCGGCATTGCGGTCCGAAAAGTGGGAAATCGGGCCGTAAAAATTGAAGGCCGAACGGACTACCCCGTAAATCCAGGTGGAATCTGCCCTTTGGGTGCCGGTGGCCTTCAACTCCTGTACAATGAAGACAACCGATTCACCAGCCCTATGAAACGGGTGGGGCCGCGCGGGGCCGGGGAATTTGTGAAGATCACCTGGGATGAAGCACTGAAAGAACTCACGGATCGAATTTCAGGCCTCAGGGGGCAGGGCAAGCCCGAAGCACTCGTTGCCGTGGACGGAAACCCTTCCCGATCCTCCATGTCTCTTCTGGTCCGAAGATTCCTCCGGGCCGTCGGAAGCCCCAATTACACCAGAATTCCCAGGGCCGAGGACACCTATGCCCTTGCCAATCGGCTCATGATCGGGAACAACGGTCCCATGGCCTATGACCTCGAAAACGCAGACTTTGTCCTGAGCTTCGGTTGCGGCCTCATCGAAGGGTGGGGTTCACCGGGACGCGTCATGGATGCCTGGAGACTCTGGCATTCAGGGGACTCCAAGAAAAAATCGACCCGTATTGTGCAGGTCGATTCACGGGCCTCCAATACGGCCTCCAAGGCCGATCAATGGCTCGCAGTCAGGCCCGGCACCGACGGAGCGCTTGCTCTTGGACTGGCCCACGTGATTCTCAAAAAAGGACTTTATCACAGGGAATTCACCGACCATTTCTCCTCCGGTTTTGCAGATTGGACTTCGGACGACGGAAAGGTGCACAAAGGTTTTAAGACCTTCATCCTTGAGGAGTACTCCCCACAGGCCGTCTCAAAGATTACAGGGGTCAAGGCCGCTGACATTGAAGTTCTGGCCGAAAATTTCGCCAAAGCCAAGGCCCCCGTGGCCATCTTCGGAAAGGGCAAAGGAAATCTGAATGGAAGCCTGTTTGAGTGCATGGCCATCCAAGGCCTCAATGCCCTTCTGGGACGAATCAATCGGCCTGGAGGCATGCTGATTCATGATGCCCTGCCTTTGAACGCCTGGCCTGAAACAGAGGAGGATGCCGTCGCCCGGGCCGGCCTGAGACGCCCCCGCCTTGATCATGCCGGGACGCCTGCCTATCCCTTCAGTGAATCCCTGATTCACAACATGGCAGAAGCGGTAATCGAGGGTTCGGGAACCGCCGTGGATACCCTCATGGTCTTTTCGGCCAATCCCGTCTATTCGCTTCCCGACGGCGGCCTCTTCAAGAGGGCACTGGCAAAGGTGCCCTTTATCGTCAGCTTCTCACCCTATAAGGATGACACGGCCTTCATGGCCGACCTGGTTTTACCCGACCATACGTACTTGGAAAAAACAGAGGATATCGTCTGGCCTGCAGGCCTGCAGTATCCCCTCTATGGGTTGTCGCAACCCGTCACAGATCCGCTATACGACACCAGAGACAGCGGCAACGTATTGATAAAAATGGCAAAAGCCATGGGAGGATCGGTGGGTTCGGCATTTCCGTGGAACGACTTCGAAGGGGCGCTGAAGGCACGTGCGAAGGGCCTTTTCGAGGCGGAGCCGGGTCTGACTCGCTATGACGGATCCTCCCCTGCCTGGAAGGGCTTGGCCGGTGGAACCGGGATAAGGGCGGACTACAGGTCCTTTGACGACCTGTGGCAAAAGCTCAAAAACGGAGGAGTATGGTATCGCCCGACACACCATTTCGGCAATTGGGGCACCCTTTTCAAGACACCGACCGGGCGTTTTGAGTTTTTCAGTAAGACCCTGGAAACGGCTGTACGTGAGACGGCCCAAGGCGGCTCTACGAAAAAGGCTCTTCAGGATATGGGCGTAAAGGCTCTCGGTGACGGGGCATTGATGCCCCATTACGAAGCCAACGAGGCTCCTTCGAAAACCAGCAAATCCTACCCCCTGGTGATGGTCCCCTATGAGCTGATCAATCTTTCAAGCGATTGGCTGCCCAATCCTCATTTTCTCAATAAAACCCTTTTTGATCATCAATTGAGGAAAAATGAGTCATTCGCGGACATCAATCCCCTGACGGCTGACGAATATCACTTAGCCCAGGGTGACCGCATGATCATCGAGTCTGCAAAGGGCACCCTCGCGGTTCGCGTCAATATCTTTGAGGGGGCGATGCCGGGAGTTGTCTTTCTGCCCCTGGGCCTGGGACATGCCGCCTATGATGAATACCAGAGGGGCAAGGGGGCCAATCCCAATGAAATCATAGATGCCGGCAAGGATCCCCTAAGCGGGCAGATGGCATGGTGGAAGACCCGGGTGAAAATAGCCAAGGCATAATCGGAGAGAGGCGAACATATGATTCGCTCGGAAAAATGGGGTAAACAATGAAAGAGAAACACGGCAAAAACAAATACGGCATGGTTATCGACCTGGACAAATGTACCGGTTGCGGGACCTGCATGGTGGCCTGTGCGGCGGAAAACAATGTGTCGGTAAGACCCGATGAGTCTGATAAGGAACGCAACATCACTTGGATGCAGCTTTTCAAGATCACAAACGGCAAGCCCTTTCCTGAAACCGAGGTGTGCTATTTCCCGAGACCCTGCATGCATTGCCACCACCATACACCCTGTGTCTCCGTCTGCCCCGCCACGGCCACAAGGATGGATTACAACACCGGCATTGTGAGTCAGATCTATACGCGCTGCATAGGCTGCCGATACTGTCAGGCCGCCTGCCCGTATCATGCCCGATATTTTAACTGGTTTGACGGCCATTTCCCCAAAGGAACCGAACGCTATCTGTCCCCTGAGGTCTCACCGCGTATGCGAGGGGTCGTAGAAAAGTGTTCCTTCTGCCACCACCGACTCATGCGGGCCAAGACTCAGGCCTACAAGGAGGGCAGGCGTGAACCAGAAGAGCACGAATACATCACGGCATGCGCTGAAGCATGCCCGGTCCAGGCCATTACTTTCGGAGACTTGAACAACCCGGAACACATGGTTTCCAAGCTCAGCAAGAGCCGGTATGCCTTCAGGCTCCTTGAACGGTTGGGCACCGAACCAAAGGTCTACTATCTTTCCAAAAAGAGTTGGGTGCACAAGATGGCGGACAATTATTTACCCGAAGAATTTAAGCCGATCTCATAAGCGTCAAAGTGAATCAACCGAGCGGCCTCACATACAGTCAGGGGAAATAACCGGACAGGGTAAGGGACAATAAAGAAATGACGAATCGCGGTTCTCAGCTATTCCTTTAACCACCCGGTCCCTTCACTGACGCTCTCAGGAGGAAAAATTGATGGATTCTGCATTGCTACCGAATGGTGTAAAGAGATGTTCTATAGGGGCTTTCTTTATATGGACCCTGCCATGGCTGGCATTGCTTGCCTATGGAGGCCTCTCCGCCTTTCTTATCTTGTGGAAAGGGCTCAACCAGACCAATATGAGCAATATCTTTGCCTTTGCCCTGTGGATCGTATTCGATCTGGCAGTGATCGCCCTGGGCGCAGGGGCCTTCTTCACCGGATTTCTGACCTATATTATCGGGAGGAAAGAGCTCAAGAATATCATTAACGCCGCCGTCATCATCGGTTTTATCTGCTACTCCGGGGCCGTGGCCATGCTGGGGATAGATATCGGGCAGCCTATTCGTGGTTGGTTCATCTTCTGGCACGCCAACGTCCATTCCATGCTCACCGAAGTGTCGTTTTGCATCACCTGCTATCTGGCCGTTCTCGCGATTGAATTTGTGCCCCTTATCCTTGAGAACAAAAAGCTGGGTGAGATTCGGGAAATGCGGCTCTTCGGGCATCATTTGCATCATATTATGGCCCTTTTTGCCGCCACCGGCACCTTTCTTTCCTTCTTCCACCAGGGCTCTCTGGGAGGCATGTTCGGGGTCATGTACGCGAGGCCGTTCGCAGCACGCTGGGATTTTTATGTCTGGCCCACGACCTTTTTTCTCTTTGTCTTTTCGGCCATCGCGGCGGGACCGAGTTTTACACTTCTGTGCACAAAACTCACAGAGGCCTTGACGAAAAAAAAACTGGTCCCCGACAATGCCGTCCAATTGCTGGCAAAGATATCCGGTTGGCTGCTGAGCGGCTACATGGTGCTGAAGATACTGGATACCCTGGCATGGGTATACGGGGTGGTGCCCAGATCGGGGCTCAAGTTCATGGATTTTTACAACCAGGGGCCCTATGGTGTTTGGCTTGTCGTAGCGGAACTTCTTGTTTTCGGTATTGTTCCCGCCGCCATATTGATCACACCCAAGGCCAGAGAGAACGGCAAATGGCTGATTGCCGGCTGTCTTCTTAACTGCACAGGAATCGTCTTTAATCGTTTTGTCTTTGTGATCGCCACCCTCGCCATTCCGGTGATGCCCTTCGACAGGTTCTGGAGCTACCTCCCCTCATGGCAGGAATGGGGCATTGCCCTGGCGGTCATCGGTTACGGATTCCTGCTCTTCAGCTCAGCTTACAGGTATTTACCTGTTTTCCCAATGGAAAAAGAACTCAATCCTGTCGGAAGCAGGGGATCTTTCGTGCCCTTTTAGAGGGTGCCGGTCTTTTTTCGGCCCGATTCATGATGGAATTTTGAAAGGTTTAAGAAGGAGACAATTCATGACACCCTTTTCATTCGAATGGCAATGGAATTCCGAATATTTCATTTTTATGGGACTTTTGTACGTCGCCCTGGCGATTGTCGGCTGCGGGTTGATCATCGCCTATGTCAGGGCCTGGATGGATATCGAGAGCGAGGGCTCAAAAGGTAAAGAAGAGACCTCGGAGATAGCTTCCCGGTCTCAGTATTCCGAATACTGAGACCTTGCTTCCCTTATTCTTGGGTGCTCTTTGATCCCGATTTTCTTTTTTTGGTCCGATTAGCGCCAGATGACGGTGTCCCGTTGCCAGTGTTCATCATCCTGAGCGGGGTAGTCCAGATTATACTGAAGGCCCCGGCTCTCTTTCCTCAATGAGGCGCAGGTAATGATGAGTTCGGCGACTTGAGCCAGATTCCTCAGTTCGAGCAGGTCTCTTGTGATCGTAAAATCCCAGTAATATTCCTTGATCTCCCTCTGCATGGTCTCAATCCGGGTTTTTGCCCTGGCCAAGCGGTTGTTGGTTCTTACAATCCCGACATAATTCCACATGAATCTCCTGATTTCATCCCAATTATGAGTAACAATGACGAGTTCCTCACTGTTCGTGGCCGTGCCCGAGTCCCAGAGCGGGGCCTTGGGAAAAGGAATCCGCCTCCTGTCCTCCAGTTCTCCGGACGCCTTTTCGGCGGCCCTTTTCGCAAAGACCAAGGCCTCGAGTAGAGAATTGCTCGCCAAGCGGTTTGCGCCGTGCAGCCCGGTACCCGCCACCTCACCAATGGCATAGAGATTATGGATGTTGGTCTGTCCGCTTAAGTCCGTCAGCAAACCCCCGCACATATAATGGGCAGCAGGGACTACGGGGATAGGATCTCTGGTGATGTCGATTTGATATCCCATGCAGGTCTCGTAGATGTGAGGAAATCTGTCTGTAATAAAATCCGCGGGCCTATGGCTTATATCCAAAAAAACGCATTCGTCGCCGCTCTTCTTCAGTTCCAGATCAATGGATCGGGCCACGACGTCTCTGAAGGCCAGATCTTTCAGGGGATGATGCTTTTCCATAAACCGGTTCCCCCCCTTGTCTATGAGCACGCCGCCTTCCCCCCTCACGGCCTCAGATATCAGAAAATTCTTTGCCTTGGGATGGTACAGGCAGGTGGGATGGAACTGCACAAATTCCATATTGACGACCTTTACCCCGGCCCGGTAGCCCATGGCAACACCGTCCCCGGAGGCGATGTCGGGATTGCTGGTATAGAGGTAGACCTTTCCGGCCCCTCCCGTTGCAAGAACCGTGACTCTTGACAAGAAGGTGATGACATGGCCGTGAATCACATCCAGGACATAGGCCCCCCAGCAGGTTTCCTTTGTTTCGGAATTGACAATGCCCCGTTTGATCATCTTGGACTTTGTAATCAGGTCGATGGCCATATGGTTCTCATAGACGGAAATATTCGGATGCTCCCTGACACGAGCCAAGAGGGCCGTTTCCACTTCACGACCGGTCAAATCCTTCGTGTGGACGATCCGCCTTCGGCTGTGCCCGCCTTCTCTTCCAAGATCGAGAGTCTTCTCGCTACCCGCCCTTCGTGAAAAATTGACCCCGAAAGATATGAGTTCTTTAATCCTTTCCGGACCATCTTCAACAACCATCCTGACCACATCTTCGTGACAAAGCCCGCAACCGGATTCGAGCGTGTCTTTGATATGAAATTCGGGACGGTCATCAGGATCAAAAACCGAGGCGATGCCACCCTGAGCGTAATTGGTGGAGGCATCCATCATCTCCTTCTTGGTGACAATGGCGACGGTCCCTGATCCGGCAACCTGAAGAGCAAAAGACAAACCTGCTATGCCGCTACCCATAATCAAATAATCCGTTTCAACCTTCATTGCGGTTGCTTCACTTACAGTCGACATCTTCTTTCCTTACCCCCGAACATTGCAATCCCATTTAAAATCCCGCTACGCACACGTCTTGTGCAGGCCATGCCTTTGAGAAGAAATGGCCGCCTGTTGACAACGTCGCCTTTTTTTGCATAAAGTATATCATTATCAATGATTAACCTGGGGCACGTCAACTAATGAACACGAAAAAGAAACATGCAGTGATTTTTGATTGTGATGGTGTGATGTTTGATTCACGCCGGGCCAACATCAATTTTTATAATCATCTCCTGGCCCACTTCGCTCTTCCCCCAATGTCGGAAGACGATGTGGATTATGTGCACATGCACACGGCAGACGAATCCGTGCGCCGTATCTTCGCGAAATCCCCACTCCTCGAAGAGGCACGGAACTACAGAACAAATATGGATTATTCACCTTTTATCAGGGATATGGAGATGGAACCCGGGCTCAAGGAATGCCTCACCCTCCTGAAACCCGAATTTGCACTGGCCGTAGCCACCAACAGAAGCAATACCATTGGAGAAGTCCTCACCAGTAATGGTCTCGATGCCTTTTTTGATATCGTGATTTCGTCTCTAGACGTCGAAAAGCCCAAACCTCACCCGGAATCCCTGTTCAAGATCCTGGACTTTTTCGGGATCGGACCGCGCGATTCTCTTTATGTGGGAGATTCTCTGGTGGACTATGAAACCGCAAAGGCAGCGGGCGTTCCCTTTGCGGCTTACAAAAACCGGGAACTTCACGCTGCCTATCATGTGGATCGCCTTGAGGATATTGTAGAAAAAATTCTGTGCTGACGGTCCTCCGACCTATATCGTTGGAACCACGGTCGGGGTCAGGAAAATCAAAAGCTCTCTTTTTTCAGTGATTTTGTGATCTGCCTTGAACAACCAACCCAGCAGAGGGATGCGCCTCAATCCCGGCACCCCACTCTCACTCTCACTGTTCGTATTATTGAAAATTCCCCCTATGACAATGGTTTCCCCACTCTTAACCATCAGTTTCGTCGCGAGGTCCTTTCCCGTCTTGGACGTATCATCGACCTGCTGCTCGTCTTTAACAGTGATTTCCATGGTCACATAATCATTATAACTCACCACGGGAGTAACCTCCAACTTGAGTTGCGCGGTCACCTCTTTGGCCTCTACATTCTCTGCCGCCGGCAGGTAGAATGTGTCACCCCGACTGATCATGGCCGTTTCACCGTTACTTGCCAGCACCTTGGGCGCGGAAATGGTTTTGGCCTTTTTTTCTTCCTCCGCCAGGGCCAGTTGGGCATCCAGAATCGTTGCCGTCAGTCCGGAATCACTCAATTTGGAGAAAGCCAGACCGATATTCCCGATCCAATCAGCCGGTGAATTGGTTGTAAAGTCGGGATTGTAAAGATTCCCGCCATGAGGCCACCCGGAATCCGTCGAGATCCCCTCAAACGGCACCGATGTGGTATTCCTCTTTGCGATCTGCAAGCTGTCCCAGCGAATTCCGAGATCCCGAGTGAAGGCCGTTGTGGCATCCACCACACGGGCCTCAATCATGACCTGTTTGACCGGGGCGTCAAATTGTTTGGACAACTTCTTTGCCTCTTCGATCACCGATGCAACATCCTTCACGATAACCGTGCTGGTGCGTTTATCGACGCTTACTGTTCCACGTTCGCTTTTAATCGTGTCTATATGAACCTTAATCTCATCGACCGACGCAAAATCCACGCCGATATATTCCGTTAGAATGGGCTCCTGTTTCCTCTGCCTTTCAATTTCCGCCTGAATCTTCTCTCTTTTGGCTTCTACTTCCCTTTCATACTCTTCCCGTTTTGCCTTCTCTTCGGCCTCGAACTGGGCAATTTTATTCTTTGTTGTAATCCAGATGACGTTTCCGGCTTTTCTCTTGTCCAAGTCGTTATTGGCAAGAATCAGATCCAGGGCCTGATCCCATGGCACATTCTTCAAACGCATTGAGACATTGCCCTTGACATCCGGACCCCAGACGATATTGAGGTTGCTCACTTCACCGATCAGGCGCAGAATGTTCGTAACGTCGGCATTCACAAAATCCATGGTCATGGCCGCTCCGGAATAATGCTTTTTCAAAAGCCCGGGGACAGGAGGGGCCGGCTGCGTCATCTCTGTTGCCTTGAAGAGCGCGGTCGGTTTCGGCTGATCGGCCTCTAGTGACGGTGCCTCGGCCAGTTGAAGGGGAATGATCTTCTTCTCCGGCGGGGCGATGAAACTGCGTTCAAAATCGATACTGAGTTGGGTGTCCTCTTGAATAACATGGAAGGGGACCATTTCCTTGAGAGATATGGCGATGGACACCTCCTTTTTTTCGGAGGAAAAATTGGGTTGGACCCAGTCCACCGCGCCGCGAAATTGCGTCGAATCAAGATGCCTCATGAGCTGATAGGGGATCGTTGTCTTTGAAAGGTGTAAGACAAGATCTTTGGATCCCCGTCTGTCTAAATTGTATTGTCCTTTCTTATCCGTTGTCACAACCAACCTGGATTTTCCCCGATCGAGCATGACAAAATCAATGCCCAACACCTGATTCATCGTCGAGGGTTTGGATTGAACAAAGATTCTGGGCTCAGGGGGTGTCACAGCTGCCGCTTTGGTTTCCTCTGTATCGGGTTCGATTGATTCGGCAGTCCGGGTCTGGGATGTCACCCTATCCTCGATTGAAGCCGTCCCTTTTGTCAGTGTTATCTGTAGGAGGTTTTCCTTGGACACCACCTTGTAAGCAGCCGGTTCCACCAGGGCCAGAACCACTCTTGTGGTCATGGCTTGTGTTTCACCCTTTTCAATACGGACGCTTGCTAGATTGCCCTTTCCCACATCCATGCTCTCGGGAAGATCTCGATCGCGAGTCCCTCGAATATCCACAATGATTCTTGGGGGTTCTACCAACTGGAAGGTCGTGTACCGAGGGGCAATGGTATTCCTGATCTCAACCACAGTCTGTTCCGGGGAGGGCCGCACATCAATGGATTTTACAATGGGCAGTGAATTGTCAATGGACGCCTCCTGGACCTTACCCGTTGAGGCACATCCACACAAAAAAAGAAGCGCCGCCACTGCAACCGCTATGCGTGAGGGTTTTCCCATTTGGTGCAGGCTAAAATTTTTCCCCATTGATTCTCTCCTTGCAGTATAAATTCTCGAGAGCACTCTCTCTATGTTTGTGCCGATCCGAAAGTCGTCTGAACAGGTGTGCAGTTACTCGAGAGCTGGCACTTTCTTATCGATATCTTTGTATTGGGTCTTCCCTTTAAAGTCCTTATACTCTTCTCTGATGACCACCTTTTCATCTGTAATCTTGTGGACGGCGCCACCTTTCGTTCCTATGAGGACCCCTTTTTTAATCACATGTCCGGTCCCTTTGGAATCCCGAACCATCGCCCAGTTCCCCTTTGGGCCGACGATAATGGCAGTCAACTCCAACTGAGACAGATCGACAGTTTCCAGATAAGTCTTGGGCTTGGACTTTTTCTTTTCCCCGACCTCTTCCGGTTCGGCCAAGAAAGGCTTGAAAGGGTCGGTTTTTCCTGTAGGATCGTAGAGCAATACCGTGCTCTGTTCCTGTGCTCCCTCCACGCCCTTCATAACTTTGTCTTTTAAGGCGTCCCCACTCTGCTTCAGGGGTCTTGCCTCCTTAAAAATAACATTCTGAGAGGCCTGTGCCGAAAACAAAGGGATCAATATAAAAAGCGCAAAGAAGAAAAACCTAATTTTTCGCGGACTGCTCGGCATCATCTCCACCTTTAAATCGGTATGTTACGGCATTGCATGTCGTGACCAGGGTTGTAGAACGTGTTTGCGCAGGCTTCATTGCTACGTTCAAAATATTTACGATTCTGTCCATTTGCCCGATTTTATCAAAAAATACAGCGACATTATGATAGTTACCGCTCACTTCAATGGAAACGGGAATTTCCATATAAAAACCTTTTGCCTTTTCCTTTTGAGGTCTGAAATTTCTAAATTCGAGTTGGGAATCGCTCCCCAACTGTGTAATCGTTTTCAAGAGACTCGGTATTTCCTTTGTATTGGGAAGAAGTTTTAAGGCTTCCTGGAATTGAGCGTCCACCTGAGCAAACTGCGCCTCAAACTTCTTAAGATCCTTTGCCTTGAGACGAGCTTGATTGAGCTGTTTTTGAAGTTTTTCAATTTTCTGACTGCTCGTCTTGATATCCTCCTTCAGCGGCAAGTAGGCCAACCAGACAAAAACACCCGCCAAAAGGACCATGGTTCCCAAAAGAATCACTATCCTTATGGGCATCTTGATTTTTTCAATCTTTTCAAAAAAGGTCCCTGATTTCATCTCTCTCTATCGTCCTATCTTTTTTATGGACACGGCTATTTTTTTCTTCGCCTCTTTGCCGGTTTCGTTTGCGGTTTTTCCGGTTCTTTAAAAGCGTAGGTTTTACATGTCAATTGAAAATCCGAGACATTCAACCTGTACTGAGGCAAATTCCTCAATTTCGTATTGCCCAAATCCACAGCCAGGATATGTTCCCGGGCCTCCAGATTCGTCATAAAGAGGGCCACGGTCTCATTGTCCATGGCCGTTCCGGCAAGGGTCAATACGCCGCCGGTTTCACTAAGAGATCTAAGCCACAGCTTATCCTTTGGAACGGCCTTGGAGATCTCGGCAAGCAACAGAACCGGCCCCGTCTTGCTATTCTCAAGATCCGTAATCACGTTCAGCTTATCTTTCAACTCCCTCGTTTTCTTATCTAACTCACTTATTTTATTTACAGTTTTTTGAAGTTTTGCCAGATCCGCCTGGATCTCCCCTTCCTTGCTCTTAAGGACAGACAAATCATGGGTCAGTGTCAGAGAAGAATAGACCATGCCGCTCAAGAGCAATAGGACACACAAGACATACAGTGTAATTTGCCGCTTGATATTTTCCCTTTTTCTGGCCGCCCGATAGGGTAGGAGATTAATTCTTATCATTTGTCACCAATACTCCTCAGTGCGAGACCAACGGCCACAGCGGCCTGGGGAGCCATATAGCTCAAGTATTTCGGATCAAAAATCTTTTCGTTGACCTGAAGGCCGGCAAAAGGATTCAGTTCATCAACCTGGATTTCCGTTTCCAACGCTAAATATTTTTGAAAGCCGGGGATTCGACAAGAACCACCACTGATAAAAATCTTTTCAATCGTCTCATCCGGGTAAGTGCTCGAAAGAAAGTCAAGAGCCCGTTTGATTTCATTCACCCACCCGGAAATAACCGACGAAAAAATTTCCTCCAGGTCTTCCGCATCCTGCTCCGGCTTAGTCACGCCTAGTTTTATCTTTTCCGCCTCTTCATAAGAAACATCGTACTTTTCCATGATGGCTTCATTGATTTGATAGCCTCCACAGGAAGAGTCTCTGGTAAAGAGCGATATCCCATCTTTTATCGCATTGATGCCGAGCTCTTGACTCCCGACATTAACAAGGGCATAACACCCGTTCTTTTGGCCCGAACTCCCTTCAAAGGCATTTTGCAGGGCAAAGGCATCGACGTCAAGGATAACGGGATTAAGCCCTGATAGATGAAGAAGGCCTATGTAATCATCCACGATATCTTTCTTCGCCGCCACAAGCATCACGTCCATGAGACCTGATTTTTCCTCTTCACTTTCCTTCATACCGCTAAAGTCCTCTCCCTCCTCTGCGGGGGACAGGATCTCATAATCGAGGTTTACGTCATTGATATCAAAGGGGATGTATTGCTCAGCTTCATCCTGGATGGTCGTCTCGAGTTCGGCTTCGCCCCGCCTGTCTATGCTGATTTTTTTGACGATGACCGAATAACCGGATATGGAGGTAGCAGCCTTTTTATTTTTTATTTTCAAATTCTTATAGAGGGTTTTGATGGCGGAGGAGACGATTTCCATCTCTTTGATAGAACCTTCGGAAATGGCATCCTCGGGCAGACCGATCACACCGAAAGTTTTAAGGATGAGCCCCTTCTTGCTGTTGTTCAATTCAACCAATTTGATCGAATGGGACCCGATATCCAGCCCTATAAGCTGGTTTTTCTTGGGAGTTGGCATTGTATGACCTTATCAGGATCCGGGAAAAATTTTGTCTTTATCGGAAAGATCGTAACCAAGTGCAAGAATGATCTTTCTCCTCGTTTCCATACGACAGTTTTTTCCCTTTTCAACTCTGTCTATGGTCAGGGGAGAAACTCCTGCCTTTCTTGCCAGTTCCGCTTTACTCATCAGGAGTTCTTCCCTGATATCTTTTACAATATTACGGCCCAACGCGTCCTCCAGAGTATGGGTTAACCCCAAGTTACTTATATGCTCTGGCTAAGTATCATATATATATGTCATTCTGTGTCAAGTATTTTCTTATAAATTAATTTAAATTTGTATAATTTGTATACATATGGGGCGCAACAATCAATATTGATACCAGATATTGTATAAGCCGTAGCCTTTTTGAATCTTGTCGCCGTTTTATCGCCGTCCTCCGGTCTGAATCAATCCCGAGAGGCCTCATTACAACACATCGGCAGGAAACAGATTTTCCTTTACATTTATGCGCGCTAAAGATTACATTTTGCCGAAATAATTTTCTAAATGGTTTGAACTGACCGATCTCACCACGTTTTTTGGGATCATCCCGGCTGTTGCCCGGATAGCCTTGATCCCGGAATCAGGAGTTGAATCATTGGCAGATATCAGGAAGAAGGAAGCGATCAAAAAGAAAAGCGTCCTAAGAGAATATGCAGAGGCCGCGGCCATTGCCATCTTGCTTGCACTGGTTATACGCACCTTTGTCGTCCAGGCCTTTAAGATTCCGTCGGGCTCCATGGAACCCAC
>CAZXWJ010000050.1:0-21484 GCA_964644375.1 uncultured Desulfobacteraceae bacterium
GTCAGCAGATGCTGTTTGCAGATGCCGTCCTCGATGAAAAACCCTACCCCCTGAAGGCCATGATTGTAAATGGCGGCAATCCCGCCCTCACCCTGCCGGATTCGAAGCGGATTCAGGAGGCGATGAAAAAACTCGACTTCATGGTGGTGATGGACCTGTTCATGACGGATACCGCCAAACTGGCCGATATTGTGCTGCCTGCCTGTTCGTTCATGGAGAAAAGCGGTGTGGGTTATGTGTACGGGGTCAATACCGGTATCCCCTATGCCCTGCTCCGTAAGAAAGTGATTGAGCCGGTCGGGGAAAGTTGGGCTGACTGGAAGATCTGGACTGAACTTGGACGAAGGATGGGCTACGGGGAATATTTCCCCTGGAATACCGATGAAGAGGTCGTGGATTTCTTCCTGGAGCCGAGCGGTCTTACAAGGGAACAACTGGAGGTAGAGCATCCTGAGGGCGTGTTTTATATCGAGGACGATAAAAAGTACCAGAGCGGTGTCTACAGGACCCCCTCCGACAAGATAGAGATTTATTCGGAGACGCTGGCCGAGAACGGATATGATCCGCTTCCGAAGTATATCGAGCCGAGCCAGAGCCCGATGAGTTCTCCGGAACTGGCAAAGGACTATCCTCTGATCCTGACCACCGGTGCCCGTATCGAGCAGTACACCCATTCTCAGCTTAGAAATATACCGTCACTGCAGAAAGAGGCACCGGAACCGATTGCGGAGCTGAATCCCGAAACGGCAAAAGAGTATGGCATAGCCGATGGGGATATGATGGTCGTCGAGACGCCGAAGGACCATATCACGCTGAAGGCTCATACTGAAGAGGGCCTGTCCGCAGGCATTGTCAGTATTCCTCACGGCTGGTCCGAGGCGAATGCCAATCTTTTGACTTCGCTGGATGTTCGAGATCCTGTAACCGGTTATACGGAGATGAAAGCACTTCTTTGCACAATTAGAAAAGGCTAATCGATAATCCGCCAGCCGGCGTTATCGGTGAAACTATATTCATTATAATGGATGGGGGGGGCGATACGGAGTTCGCCCCCTTTAATTTTTGGCCTGTACCCGTGGTTGGCGGAGCGAAAGAACTTCAGGTATAATTGCAGGTTCTCCCGGATAGGTTATTGTGCGGGAACCGACCATAGGTTGTCTCTTGTGCCTCGAATACTGCGAGGCCGACCCGTTTAATTCCCTCCTTATTTTGTTTCCCGTTTCTTTCTTAAATTCCTGACATTGTAGGCGAATGATAATAATTTTCCGGTTTCGTTCACAATTCATTTCAAAAGGATAATTGTTTTCTTTCAGCTAATCTACAATTGACGTTTGCCCCCTTATTCTGTAATCTGACTCATTTATAATTAGTATAGCAAATTATACAATCAAGTCAGATGCCTCAAAAGAAGCCCAATACCGGCTCCAGGCAATCGAAAGGGCATTTGATATCTTTGATTGCTTTACCTTTCAAGACCGCGAGTTGAGCCAGTCGAGTGTGGTTTGAAAGACCGGCTCCAACAAGACTCCGGCGAAACGGCTCACTTGAATTCTCACGTCAAGAAACTATCTTTAACAGAAACTACTTTTGTGAAGTCATTGTAGCACTGGGCATCGCCTTTCCCACGACCCGGAGTCTCCAAAGGAACGGGATAGTAATTTACGTCCGCTTGGTCAAGCGCAGCTGTAGCGAGATCTCATCTGAACCAGGATATCTCGAAATTTAAATCAAATCTGAATCATTGCGAAAATGCCTGCTTCTCAGACCCTTCCGAGGTTTACATAAAGAGAAAAGGGGGTTTCCTCCTATATCGGCCTGTGCAAAGGAAATTGGGCAATCCTATTTTAGAGTGAAACGGCGCATATGGTCTGGCTGGATAAGTGTCTAAGTGCTTATGTTGCCGCAGGACAAATTGGTGAAGAAGAAAAGAAATTTCAACAAAATCCAAAAGGAGGCGTAAACGATGATTAATAAAAGGCATTCGATTATTGGCGGAATTCTTTGCTTGGTCATTACATTGATTTTCATTCCCTATGGCATGGTTCACGGTAAGGAAAAGATCATAGAATTAGAATTTGCTCATATCTTTCCGACTCCCGCCAAACACTCAAAAATCTAAGCCAAAAGAATGGGATAATTTCAAGGTGCTATGGATGCACGCCAGCACGCCCAACGTGATGATTACCACGAAACCCGTTCGTAAGCTGGAGGATCTCAAGGCAATGACCATCAGGGCGCCCGGTCGGGTGGGAAATACCTTCACGGCCTTGGGTGCAACACCGGCCCCCATGCCTATTATGGAGGTTTATGACGGTTAATCCAAGGGTGTCATTCAGGGGGTGAACACGCCCTTTGAAACCTTGAAGACTTTTTGTTTTGGTGAAGTGGCAAAATACACAACCTCAAGCTGGCAGGTGGGAAACCTGTATACTTTTTATGTGCTCATGAACAAGAACAGCTATAAATAGATCCCACCTGATCTCAAAGAAGTTTTTGATAAGCTTTGTGGGGAGTACAAAGAAAGATTCGCCGGTATGTGGAATTCAACGGACTTTGACGGCAAGGATTTCGCCGCTGAAAAAGGTGTCGAATTTATTCAACTGGCCCCGGAAGAGGTGGCACGATGGAAGAAAGTGACCGAACCGGTTATTGAAGACTACATCAAGGATATGGTTGGCAAGGGTTATCCAGAGAAAGAAGTCAGGGGCTGGATTTCCTATCTGCGTGAGCGCATTGATTTTTGGACCAAAGTGCAGCTTGATTACCGGATCAAGTCGCCTACCGGTCCGGATGAGATGAGACCATAGGGCTGGCCTCAAGCCGGGAGCAGAATTTCCCGGGGGTCTCTCCTTTCCCGCCCATTTCAAGTGACAACTATCCTGGCACAGGGGGTCAGGGAATTAGACGACCTGTCGGATCTGTGTGAGGCAAACGGATTTTTATGCCATGACGAGATGCAATCAGGAAAACTGCCTTGGATGGCTCGTCAATATCCACACCGGGCCCAAATGGGAGGAGTTCGAGGTCTGGCCCTGACACCTTAGAAATATTGAATGTCGAACAAGGGACCGCTGAAGTATGAAGTGATCACTTCGACATTCAATATTTTATTTTTCGTCTTTATCGGCATACTCGGCCGGCAGATAGAGAAATTCGTCAATGAGGAGATGGCCCCGCTTGAGACCAAACCATATCTGATCTTACCACCTGCACTCTCTTCCCCGTGCATGCATCAAAGAGGCTTGCGGCGCTTGTCTGAAAGGTGGTAAAATACGAGTTAAGTGTTCCGAAAGGCCAGTCCCTTTTGCCGTCTCTAGGGGCATGGTTGTAAGCTCTTTGGTGTATTTGGGAGGAGGACCTCAGGCAACAGAACAAGGGAGGATTGGACATGCCTATCTTTCTGATGTTTGGAAAGTACTCGTCAGAATCCATGAAGGGGATTAGTTCGGAAAGAACGGACAAGGCCGTGGCCGTTATCAAGGAACACGGCGGAAAGGTCATCTCCTTGTACGCGGTGCTGGGAGAACATGATCTTGTCTTTACCCTGGAATTCCCCAATGCGGAGGTGGCGCTGGCGGCCTCCGTGGCCTTGAGAACGTTGACGGGCATTACCTTTATAACTTCACCGGTCGTCGACGTCGAGGAATTTGACAAGTTGATGGGGGAGGCGAAAGAGATTTGAGGCTCGGGAAAAGGTTCGATCCCTGCACGGCGGTATCGGATTGCCTTTAACGGGGCCCCGAGCTTCTTTACATGCGGGTATTTTATCTACTGAAAGCAATCCTGCGGGCCGATTTTCGATAACTTAGAAACTGGCCCTTTTGGCCGTGAGGGCCTCGTAAAGTTCAGGATAAAGGGCCTCTGCACAGCTCGGGCAGATACCGTGGCTGAATTTCCGCTCGGATTTCTCGGTCCCGAGGATGCCAAGCGGGTGCCACTTACCGTCATCACCCCTGAACCTGTGGCAGTATGAGCACACACTGAGAATTCTACCGTATATTTTGTCCACCCTTTTCAAGGCCGATCCATGACGGGCGGATGCTCTTCCGTCAAACCCGGTGTCACCTCCTAACGAATGGATTCCTTCTTTTCTCACGCTTTCATCTCCGACTGTGTTCATTCTGTTGTATGTGTTAATATTTATAAGTTATTTATTTTTATGTGTCAATAATTTATGTTAGCTGACAAAAATATAATTATAATTATATGTTAGTTATGCCTAATTTCAGGCCGAGTCTTTGTCTTTTTTTGTACGTGTAATCAGAAGGTTATCTTGTGCTGCCCACGGGTTGGCCCAAGTGAAGTGTTTGATTGAAAATGGCGAGGGAATTCAGATCTGATCCCCATCTGTCGCAGAAGAGCGGCACGGGTGGAGATCCTGAAAGAAATCGAGTGACTTTTGTGCAGGCTTTTCTTCGGTTGTTTAGCTGAATGAAAATCAGAGCATTTCTGCCAGGACGACGGTAATGTTATCGTGCCCGCCGGCATCTTTTGCCGTTTGAATGAGCGCTTCAGCCTTGGCGTGGGTATTCTCATTGGAAATGAGGATGCCCAGAATCTGATCATCGTTGATCATATCGGTGAGGCCGTCCGAACACAGAAGGAAAAGATCACCCGAAAGAGTTTTCCCCCTGAGAAGATCCAGAGCCAATTCGTTATCGAGACCGACCGCACGAAGAATGACATTGCGCAGGGGGTGGGATTTAACCTGTTCCAACGGTATGAGGCCCTCAGCAACCTGTTCCTGAACAAGGGTGTGATCCAGGGTCAGCTGCTTGAGGACCCCTTTTCTGAGGAGGTAGGTTCGACTGTCACCTATGTGACCGAGAACAAAGCCCCTATCGCTAATGGCCAACAACTCCGCCGTGCATCCCATCCCTTCGTGATTCGGATTTTCCCTGACATGTTCCCTGATTTTTTCGTTCGCAATACTGAAGGCCCTTTTCACACGGTAGGTGATTTCTTCGTCGGATCGGTTAGGGGTGTTCTCAAAAGCCTCCATGGCGGAGAGCGTAAAAGCCTTGCTGGCAAGCTCTCCGGCTGCCGCACCACCCATACCATCGGCGGCGGCGCATACCCCGAAGTCTTGGCTTATGGCGAAAGAATCTTCGTTATTTGAACGTCTTAGACCAATATCCGTTTTGCCTACAATCTTCATCTGGTGCATCCTAATTATTCGTGAGTGAGCTTTATCTCTCTATTGCAACGGTGTCTTCCGGCGGGAAATTTTTTCTCATGAAATTAGAAAGATCCGCAGTATCCAATGTCATTCCAAGGCCTTTTCTGAGGGCTAAGAGATCGGCATACAGCTCCGAGGCCCTTTGGTATCTCAGATCCCTGTCTTTGATCAAGCACTTCATCACAATGCGGTTCAATTCCTCCGGGATCTGCGGTCTCGCGTCGATCAGGGGAGGAATCTCCATCTTTGGAATGGACCGAATCGCTTCGACGTCGCTGGCGAATTTGTAAACCCTTGCCCCCGTAAGCGTTTCGTAGAACACCAGGCCGAGGGCATAGATGTCCGCTCTGCCGTCTACCGGCTCTCCCAATGCCTGTTCCATGGATAAGTAGGCGAGCTTTCCTTTAATAACACCGGCCTGAGTCAAACTGGGTTCGGATCTTGCCTTTGAAATACCGAAATCACTGATCTTGACTTCGCCCTGATAGGATATCAGCATATTTTGTGGACTGATGTCCCTGTGCACAATGTTAAGGGGTTCTCCGGTCTCATCGTCCTTTCTGGAATGGGAATAATCCAGGCCCTTGCAGATTTCCGAGATAATAAAAACGGCGTGATCAACAGGTAATCCCTGTTTGTGTTTGGAAATGATTTCGCCCAGGTCCATCCCTGCGATATATTCCATGGCGATGAAATAGGCCTTGTCGATCATGCCATAATCAAAGATTTGAACAATATTCGGATGTTGTAAAAGCGCAGCGAGCCTGGCCTCTCGCGTGAACATTTGGATGAAATCCTCATTTTCCGCAAGATTTGGTAAGATCCGTTTGACGGCAACCCTTCTTCGAAAACCGTCTCGGCGCTCATAATCTGAGAGGAACAACTCCGCCATGCCACCCTGGGCGATTTTTCTTCTGAGAAGGTAGGGTCCGATACGATTCATTTTCTCAAGATCTTCTCTGACTTTCATCGCCCTGGATCTTGCAGAACGATCCAGCAAAAACAAGACACACGTCAGCAGAATTGTCACAAAAACGATGCCTGAAACATGAAAGAATCTAATCTGTTGCAGAGAGCGGGAGAGATCGGCTGAAGAAAAAGCGAGATAGATCTTCCCGATTTCCACATTCGCAAAGGTAATGGTCTTCCAGAATCCGATGACCTTGGTTTTGTCCGGAGCGACCTCCGATGTTACCCTGACATTTTCGATCCGACCCAATTCCAGCTGATTCTCTGAAGGTTTAAACTTCCTGTTGATCATGCCCGGGTCGGTATGCGTGAAGATCATGTTCCTATGATCCAGCACCGCGAGGACCTTCAAGTCTTTCAGGTTCTCAAATTCCTTGATCGCCACATTGAGCGCCAAGATGTCGCTTTCTAAAACAAAAGGGCCGCTTTTTGTTGCCAGATTTTCGGCAGCACTCGTACCCCTATGAAAAAAAATGTCTCTGGCGCGCTCGGTGGTTATGCGATAGGAAAAATAGCCGGATATCAGGGCGACAAACCAAAGGAGGGAAAAAAAGATAACCCTTTTTCGGTTCCGCCCTATAAAGTCGATGCTTAATATTTTTCTAGATGCTTTCTCGCAGATACTGGTCGAAAGTTCTTTCATTTTTACCATCGTCATTGAAGCGATTCCGTTGCCGGCCATAAAATTCCTCCTTTTCTGGAATCTTCAATCCTTATTCGGAAAGCTTCATAATAATCTCGGTACAACGCATTATCACCTGACGTTTGAGCCAAGAAAGATCTTCTCTTTTGTTTAATTCCGTCAGCTGAAGACCTTCTGAAACATCGCTGTTTGCGTCACCCTTTTCTTTTTTGGGAATTTTAAAGAGAAAGACTTCCTCAAGATGTGAATCACTAAATACGTCAGGAGTGAAAACCTTCCTGTTTCCGCACATGGGGCAGGTCACAAAAGCGTCTGTTAGGACCGGGTCAATATCGGATTGCCCGCCGGCTTTCCGTTGACAAAAATGGCTGAGCCTCATCACCCCTGAAGAGACATCACAATAACGCAGCACGACACCGAAGGCAATCAGGAGCAAAAAAACTGAAACGACCGCGATTTTCAATTGATTCCTGATCGTTGATGACTCGGCGCCCGGAAGCGCAATAAAAATTTCACCGATCTTTGTCCCGGCGTAAGTGACGTCAGACGAAAAACTGACAATTTTTTTTCGATTGGCGAGTTTGCTCTCCCAGATCGATACCTGATTGATGGTCAGAACCGCCTCATTTTTTTCCGGAAGATTCTCCTCATTTCCAACTTGAGTAACGATTTCGTTACGGTGGTCCAATATCGATGCATAAACGATATTTTTGCTTTTTGCGGCGTAGGCGAGCATGCTTTGGATGGATGGGGTGTTTTCCTCTAGAAGGGGCAGGCTGATCGACTGGGACAATTCCCTGGTCATCTCGATCCCGGCATCCCTTATCCGGTCTTCGGCACGGTTGATCCAGATGGATGTAACCGCATACGCGATGGTCATGAGGCCAAACAAGGCAACAAGGACGACGACCAAACGGCGATTTATTTTCGGAAGGCCGTATCGCACTGATGAAACCCCTGAAAAATGAATTTTATTCAAGTTTTGTAGCATATGGCTCTCCGGTCGAGAAATTCCGGACTCCTATTGGGGATAAAGGCCTTAAAGGGGTAAGTCTGTGGTTATCCGCCTCAGCTACGGGGCGACATCAAGCGGCAGCATAACGGGCGTTTACGTCTTCATCAACAAGCAAGCCCACAGTCTTCTGCGAAGGCGAATAAAATGCAGGTAGTCTATTGAGGTGAGAATGTATTGTCAAGTAAATTGAAATTCTTATTTTTCAGTTTTTTGTTGATAAAGTGCGCTTGTATGTGTTTATTCTTTTCGGGTTAATCAAGTTGATTGTATTTATCTTACATTTAAATTGACAAAAGCTGCCAATGCCATTAATGATACTTCTAATCATTTGCCGCTGAAGTATTTCGTGGAATCCTATGTTCAATGGGCTTACAAAAGCCCGCCTGGTCACGTCCGGAAAGGCTTCAATCAAGGTTTTTTGCAGTTAGCCATCCATTGAGGGGATTGTTTGAAGATCTTGAAAAATTTTGACTTTTATGTTGTCGGAGGGTTGGCCCTCTGCCTCTTTCTCGTCTCGTGTATACCGACGGCACCTGTTGTCAAGTCGACAACCGCGCAACCAAGAGAAAAGATCCTTTTCAGGTCACAAGATTATGTCGTTTACGGCCTTGAGGGAGGGGAAACCGCCGAAAAACTGGCCGAGCGATTTCTTGGGGATCGAAAGAAGGCATGGATTGTTGCAGGTGCGAACCCGGACCTTCCCTTCAATAAGGGTCAAGTTGTTGTCATTCCTCTCAAGGAAAGAAACAAAGGCGGACTCAATGCAAAAGGATATCAAACCGTACCGGTTCTTGCCTATCACCGGTTTGCGGAAAATTGCAAATCCGCCCTTTGTATGCCTTTGCGGGTTTTCGATAGCCAGATGAAGTTTTTAAAGGAAAATGGCTACAGGGCCATTACACCAGAGGATCTTCTTGCCTTTCTCGAGTATCGAAGGGCTCTCCCAAAAAAGTCGGTATGGATTACCATGGACGATGGTTACCGTTCCGTCTATGATATTGCCTACCCGATACTCAAGAAATATGGTTTTACCGCAACACTCTTTGTCTACACGAATTTTGTGGGTGTCTCAAAGACGGCCATTACATGGAAACAGCTCAGAGAGTTGAAGGCGGCGGGATTTGCGGTTGGTTCGCACACGATATCACATGCAGATCTGACCAATCAAAAGGATGGAGAAAGCGAACCGGAATTTCTCGCCCGACTCAAAAATGAGCTCAGCGGTTCCAAGAAGATTATCGATAAAAAGCTAGACCAAAACACCTGCTGGCTGGCCTATCCTTACGGCAACTATGACCCCCGGGTCATGAGACTTTCGAGAGAGGCGGGGTACAAGATCTCTGTATCGGTCAAGAGGGGGGGGAATTCATTTTTTGTAAATCCCTATGCCATCAGAAGGGATCAGATATTGAAAAAGGACCTGGAGACCTTTGCATCGAGATTGAAGAATTTCACCTATTTATCATTGGAGTAAGGCGCAATGCGAAATATCCTCAGAACAATCATCGGAGCGATTTCACTCTCCGTCCTGATTATCAGTTGTGTAACGCCCGGGACCAAATCTTCCGTGACGGAGGAACCTTCCCCTCCTCCCCTTGTCGACCAGTACATGGGAAGGGCGCAGGCGTATGAGTCCAATGGGAACCTCGTTGAGGCACTCGATCAGTATAAACTGGTTCTCACTGTGGATCCCGAGAATCCACAAGCCGCAGAGAAAATAAAGGAGATCGCGACATCGCTGGATAACCTGGCGGAAGAGCACTACCGGACCGGCGTGTCCTTTCACCAAAAGGGGGAATATGCCCGTGCACGACAAGAGTTTTTGACGGCGCTGAGGTATAATCCGGATCACACCGCCGCCGCGGATATCCTCAAGGACCATGAATTGGGGGGGAAACGCGTCAAGGGGTATTTGCTGCACACGATCCAACCCGATGAGAGTATCTCCATGCTGGCCCAGAAGTATTATGGTGATTACAAGAAGTTCCATGTTATCGCAGAGTTCAATCGACTGGATGACGCTACTAAGGTGAAGGTGGGCCAGCAGATTCGAATCCCGGTGGTGGAAGATTCGCCCTTTTATGCACGGCCGGAAGATATCACGACCCCGCCTGACGAGGCTGCTGAGGCGACGCTCGAGGAGGTCGTCTCTGTCAAGAGATACATCGTGCATACCGTGCAACCCGACGAGAGTCTCTCAAAGCTCGCACTGCGATATTATGGGGATTATAAAAAATTTCCCTTGATTGCCCAATACAATCAAATGCCCGAAAAGGCCAGCCTGAGGGTTGGGCAGGAGATCAGAATCCCCGAAGTGGAAGGAACGCCGTTAATTGAATCACCGGAAATAGAGGAACCGGAAGAACCGAAACCCCAACAGCCGGAGGCCCAGCAGCCGGTGTCCCCCATGCCCGCCCTCGAAGTGAAAGAACCCGACGAAGAAGCACAACCCCAAGAATCGTCTGACGTTGATGATCAGGTTGCCAACTATCGGGAACTCGGCATGGAACTGTTCAACGAAAAAAAATATTCGGATGCCATCATCGAATTAAACAAAATCCTGACATTGTATCCGAACGATCCGATGGCCACTGAATATACCTCCCGCGCCCATTTTGAACAGGGCAAGTTGATCTATGCAAAGGGAAAATACGGCGAGGCCCTATCGAAATTTGAAGAGGCCCTCAAATTTAACAGTCAATGCCCGGAATGCCGGACCTATATCAATCGCTGCAGGGAAAAACAGCAGGAGCAGGTTCGGGCAGGGGCTATGGATCTCTTTAATAAAAAGAAATACAAAGCGGCTATTGCCGAATTCAATAGAATTCTGGAACAGTATCCCAATGACCCTGTTGTCTTGGAATACTTATCTGCGGCGCATTTTCAGCAGGGGTTGATACTTTTCGGCAAGGAGGATTATTTGACCTCACGGGACGAATTCAAGGCCTCTCTGCGAAACAATGAAAAGTGTGATAAATGCCTGGAGTACATCAAAAAGAGTGAAGACACTTATAAGGAATGCCATTATAATAGGGGATTGAGTTATTTTCGAAAAGAGATGTTGAATGATGCCGTGCGGGAGTGGGAATTGACCTACAAAGTCGATCCCGAATACAAGGACGTCGCCGGCAACCTAAAAAAGGCCAGGGGCCTCCAGGAACGCCTGGAAAGCATAAAGCGAAGCAAGATGAAGGGGGGTAAAAACTGAGAAACTTGGCGGGCATGCGATTGAAAGAGATCGCGTGTCGTCCCGAAAAGAGGGTGGAACAGGATCTCGTGCAAAGTCGTTCACTGCAGGCCGGGAGGCGTAATGTTTCAGTCTATGGGGCGGGGATAAAAACCGGTCAAGGTTCGAAGACACTCATGCGATATGGCCAATAAACCAACAATCCTTGTTACATGCGTCCATATAGATGGGCCTTTGAAAGGGGAGATTCAGGAACTGCGAGAGGATGAAATCTCCATTGGTCGCCTTCCCTCCTGCCAGGTTCTGTTTCCCAGAGATTTCTGTATCGTATCACGGGAACATGCCCATATCTCGCGAGAGGGCAATCGCTTCAAGTTGCTCGATAGCAGCGCAAACGGCACTTTTGTTAACGGCAGGCGCGTGAAAGAGGCCTACCTGAAGTCAGGGGATGTCCTCGTCTTTGCCGAAGGCGGTCCCAAGGTGAGCTTTTTGACCACCATCGAAGAAGGTTCTTCGACCGCGGAGCCCACTGTAAGCGCCGGCAAGGGGGTTCCCGCGGCAGTCGAGGAAACGATCCGGGAAATCCCGCCTCCCCCCCAACCGCCCCCACCCCGGCCGAGTGCCGGACCGGCACCGGGAAAGGCCCAGGTGCCCCTTGTGATCCAGTACGGGGTCACACTCAGGTCCTTCAAAGAACTTCCCGTGTCTCTCGGAAGCAACCCGGCGTGTGATTTTGGACTGGAGCATCCCGGAATCCTGGCTCGCCATGCGACCCTTTTTTTCGATCAGGGCCAGTACTGGGTCAAGGACCTGACGGGCCAGGGGCTGGTCTCAATCAACGGTCAGGCCGTCGGTGTTCAGGCGCCTTTGCATCCGGACAACCTTTTATCCCTCAGTCCGAGCGGTCCGATTTTTCGATTCCTGGGCGGTGGTCGCCTGGCGGAATACGAGGAGCCCTTACCCGAGTAAGGAATCCGGATCCAGGGGGTCCGGCTTTGGACTAACCCCTAAGGGGGGGAGAGGTACAAGTGTCTAAAGTTTCGAGTGACTAAAGTTGCGGTATCGCTCCGCGACCTTCATCAGGAAAACGATCACACCAAAGAGACCGGGATCTTCGACTCGCCCTAAGGACCAGGGTTTTAACATCGAATAAAAAAGGGGGTTTCTCTGCGTCACTGCGCCACTGCGCCACTGCGGGAGAAAAAAATCAGGAAAGAGTCGAAATGAATAGAATGGTCTCGCGAACCGGACAGGCTGGGCGTGAGACATGTTTTTTGGCCTGAGTCTCAGGGGGCTTCCGTTTCTTTTTTGATCATTTCTATGGCGGTAACGGCAATCGCTTCCAGTCGAGACCCCTTTTTTTGTTCCTCCAGGAACGTTTCAAGGTCGGGCAAGGCTGCAGATGCCGCCGGCCCATAGGCGGCAAGCGCCATCCCGGCATTTGCGCGAACGTCCTCTTTCGAATCTTCGAGCAATCCTGCCAGGGCATTCACGGCCTTCGGGTTTTCCTGTTTGATTCTGCCTAGGGCGAGTGCCGCCTCGGCACGGATTTCACCTGACGGATCCGTCAGGCATCCAAGTAGCCGGGGAACGGCGTCGCTTGACAAGGCACCAAGGGATCCGATTCGTTCGATACAGGCCTTTCGTGTTTCTGCATCTCCTTGTTCCAGTGTCGACAACAACATGGGCAGGCCCACGGATGGATCTCTCGAAATCCGGACCAGGGCCGAACAACAGGCGACCTGAACCATCGGCGATGCGTACGCCAAGAGCCCTTCAATGGGGTCCAGGGCCTCTTCGGCATCTTTCCCCACCCACTCCAAGGCATTGACGGCCGCAGTGGCAACCCGCGGTTCAGAGGTTCGGAGCAATTTTTTCAGGGCGGGAACGGCCGCCGAGCCGATCTTGCCAAGGGCAAAAGCGGCATGCCAGCGCAGAAGATCATTATCGCTCTTGAGGCACCCGCAAAGGGGGCTGATGGCGGGTGCCGCTTCGGGGCCCACCCTGCCAAGCCCCGAGGCTGCGGAAATCCGTACGGGATTCGGCTGGTCCTCTGCCAAGGCCTCGGTCATATGAGGTACTGCAGCCGCACCCAGTTGTCCGAGCGCTTCCACGGCCAACTTGCGAACGTCCTCACGGTCATCGTCGAGACAACGGGCAACATCCTCCATCGCAGGCAAAGACTCTCTCCCGCACTGAAACAACTCTGCTAACACCGTGAGGCGAACCAATGGGTCGAGATCTTTGAGCCCCGCGGTAAAATCATTCATAGATGTCGTAAAATCATTTGACATTACAGGATGTTACCCGCGCCGGGAGTGTAACTCGAAGATACGACAGACGTAGTAATAAGGCTCGCACATTGGACGATGCCCGAGACCTGCACCATGCCTGCGTTGAGTGAAATGATGGGGGCCGTAATGGTCACCGGTGCGCCCGCGGTGATTGTCAGGCCCGCGCCGACGGTAATGGTGGCACCTGCGCCGACCATAATAGTGGTGCTGGCAGCGCCAGTGATGCTAATAGCGCCCCCGACATCCACAGATTGGACCCCGCCTATGGTCACCGCTTGGGCGCCGCCTATGGTCACCTCTTGGCTGGCGCCTACCGTCTCCGACTGACTACCGCCTACCGTAACGGACTGGCTGGATCCAATCTCCAGCTTATGGGCGCCACCCACCGAAATGGTCTGATTAGCGCCAATATCGACATTTTGATTAACCCCTACGGACAGGGCCTGATTGTTTCCGATCTCCTCCGTGTCGTCCACATCCACCGTGGTGGTCCGGTTGTTATGGGTGACGGAACTTTGATCATTTTCCACAACGTCATTTCGGTCGTATTGGGCATGGATATAGACTTCTTCCTCTCCCGCCTTGTCCTCGAACCGAATTTCGTTGGCGCCGCCCCCTCCAAGCGATGACTCGGATTTGATGGTGCTCTTGGTCTTTTCATCCGGAAGCCCGTAAGGCGGCATGTTGTTGCCGTGGTAGACCCGCCCGACGATAATGGGCCGGTCCGGATCCCCCTCAATAAAATCAACGATCACCTCATGGCCGATGCGTGGGATAAATATGGCCCCATAGCCCGCTCCTGCCCATAATTGGCTTACCCTGATCCAGCAGGAGCTGTCCTCATTCCTTTGACCTTCCCGGTCCCAGTGAAATTGCACCTTGACCCGCCCGTGCTCATCCGTATAGATCTCTTCGCCCTCAGGTCCCGTGACGATGGCGGTCTGAACCCCGGTGATGACCGGTTTCGGGGTAACCAACGGCGGGCGGTAAGGAATAGCGTAAGGGGTGCAAACGAAGTTATTGGTGTAAGATGCCCCACCTTCCTCTTCGCCTGAACCTCCAGCCGGTTCGTAGGCGGCATGGGCAACGGTATTCAGGACAAAGTCCTGATCGGTCATGTCCTCACGATAATGGCCGGTAAGCCTGAAACGATATCCGCCGGCAAAGGACCTGCAGTTGCCGGACCCGGAAAGGGTGGTGACCTTGGCCTCCTCCATCTGCATACGGATATTGGCTAATCGGTCCCCTTCGGACCTGTCCATATATTCAGCAGGGTAATCATATATCTCTCGTTCTCCCGGACCCAGTTGTTGCCCCGTGGTGACTTCTACCTTTAAATCGGTCGCGGGTGTTTTGAAATTGAAGTCATTGACCACGTATTTACCGATTCGAATCTCCTGCATCTTGTATATCTGGCGGATGACGTCTTCTTCCAGAGCGGCTCCTTGAACAGCATGAAACCGGGCCGTTTCCTGGCTTGGGCATGGCTTGTGTTCGTTTGGCGAATCGGCCAACACCATGGTGTGTTCGCCGTCTTTGTGGGTGAAGAAATAGTAGATACCCTCCTGTTCCAGAATACGAGAGATAAAGTTGAGGTCGGTTTCCTGGTACTGGACATAGTATTCCTTGGGACCATAAGAGCCTTGCACGCTTATGCGGAAATCATTGAAATTTTTTTCTCTAAAGATTCGCTCCACGATATCCGGCACGGAGAGTTCCTGGAAGATACGGGAATCCGATGTGCGGGACAACAGCCAGAACCAGGGGACCAGGGTGGCGGAGTAATTCGTCATCCCATCTCCCCCGTCTCCACCAACGTCCCCTTCCAGGCTGAACCTTGAAACGATGCCGTTAAAATAGCGCAGCCCTCCACTGTCCCGGGCAATGGCGACCGTGAGGTTTTGACCAATGATTTCATCAAATGCGATATTGTTGTTTTCAGATACCAGGTCGAGCTCGAATGAAAAAAGTGTGGACAGGCCTTCAGTTCCCTCGAACCCTCGCAATACAAATCTTTCATTCCATGGATCGGTAATGATCTGCAGCAGTCGGTTTTCTTGGATAGACGTCATGGTTGTACTCTCCTCATCGGGTCGTTTTAAAACCCCGGGGTCTCAAGAACGCTCTTATGGTGAACAGGAAGTTCGGCAAACGCATTGAAATGCACAATCCTGCTTGTTTCAGCAAAATGATCCAGGAAGATTATTGAGAATATTTCGAATAGAAAACTTGTTGTTTGAGTGTTGACCAAGGTTTCCTTAATGTGAATAACTTTACGCGGCTTTGTTAACATTGTCAACCGCATGGAATCGGCCCTGATCAACCATCAAGGCATTATAGGCAAGGCAGGCGGTGTATTTAGGTCAGGGTTAGATCCACAAGGCCATCCTTGACAATTAAACCCTGGAAAACATATACAGAAGTGATCGTGCATCAGATCTCATATTCCGGGCATGCTTTCTATGACTTGTACGGAGGCGCTCCCGTTTCTGAGGTAATACAGAAGCGAATGCTGCTCTCTACAATATTTTTGTCTTCCACCATGGGAGCCATTACATGACGGAAACTCGTTCACTGCTATGGAATGTTCCCGTCGGAGGCGGTTATGACGCCTTTGTCGGCCGGATCCGGCGACGTGTAGCCTCACGGGTCATGTCTCGCACGACCGGCAGTGACGGCCAACCGATACGCAGGGAAATAGAACTCACCCGGGGAAACGAAAGCCTGAGGGAGGCCTGGGGCACCATCCAGGCCTACCGTCCCGCCCTGCACAGCGCGACCGTCCAGGCACGTTTTCACTCTTCCAATGGCAGGGTGGAGCGCATCACCTTTTCTGCAGGACACCTGCGCCCGCCTCCTTTCAGACGGACCCGGATCGATCTTGAGGTCGCCCTGGAACGACCCTCTCCCCAGCCAACCCGTCCCCGGCGCCCTTCAGCCGAAAGGCCCCCCCGACAATCCCCCCGCCCCAGCCGCCAGTGGGAACAGGAAGATGAATATTTCGGCGTACCCAGTGTCTTTGATTATGGCAGACAATTTCGAGGTGTCCATAATACACGCCATAATACGATCTGCTGGGGTAATTACGACAACGACATAGATATCTGTTCGCCAGGAATCGAGACGCGCAATGAGCGCGCCCTTTATCTCCATCATGACAGGGGCTACCGGGACTACTTCATCGAGATCCATTCCCGCCCACGTCGCCGGGTCGTCGATAGATCCAGATTCCGCCGGGGCAGACAGGCCGAGGCAAGCGAGGCCGACCGGGTCTATCGCCAGGGGGTCCTGGATGCGGAAAGAGATTTAAGGGGGTCCTTGGGCTACAGGCCCCCGCCCGATGCAGATTAGTGTCGGCCCCCCCAGACAGGGGCAACTTACCCTCTGTTTCTTGTCCATCGACCCGCAAGTTGTGTCAGAGGTTCGGCAATGGCCTGGAAGCGGGCGAGGCGGACGGTATCCTGGTTGAGGAAAGACAGCAGGGGCATGATCCCCTTTTCGAGAATCCTTTCAGCGGCACGCTGGCTGAGCAATGTCTCGGTACAGGGCTTCAAGCGGGATTCGCCGTTCTCCTTGAAAATGTGAAGGGGCAGATTGCCGACATCCAATGTGCCGCCCGGCTGGAACGGCCAACCCTTCATGGCGAAGGCCTGTCCCAGTAGCAGCGCGCAGACCATGCAGGCATTACCCCAGAGATAGTCCTGATGATCGGGACCTGAAGGCATTTCTTCGAAATCAAAGGCATCTACGGGCTCGGTGTCCGCGCCATAGGGCAGCCTGAGCAGGAATCGGGGCAGGACAAGTCCCAGGCAGGCGGCTTCGGGAATCTGCCGCAACGCCTGCCAGGCCTCAAAAACCTGTGGGTCGTCCGCTGGTTGCCAGTCATCCGGGTCGGGTGTTTCTGCAAGCGAATTTTTGCATAGCATGTTGTCGTTTGCAGCGGCAATAAAGGGGGCGCCCGCCACGCTCGCCACTTTGGCCATCCGGCCAAGAAGTCCGATATCTTCACGATTCCGCTCAAAGGTATAGTTCCCGGCCACAAAGGCCCAGGGTTTTCCTTCTTGAGTCTCAACCTTCTGCTCCGCAAGCAGCCTGTAAATGCCTGTTGACCGGAGATCCTCTGTGGCGGTGAGATCCGCCTCCAGTTCGGCCTTGGATAGGTCAAGAAGATGAATCTCCAACAGCGCACCGGTTTCCAGCCTGGTGACGAGAAAATAAAGGGCACGCCATGCCGCTTCCACGCCCTGAAAATCGGGGTGATGCAGAATTCTTCTCATCAGCTCGCCGGAAGCAGTGTCCACCGCGGCGAGCATTTTATCCTGCTGCGGGTGGGGATCGGGCACCAGGTGGGGCCGGACAATCACCTGTAAAAAGGACTCCCATTCTGACACAGGACGCGAAGAACCAACCTTTGGCGGCTCAGTCTGCTCTATGATCCGGTCAAGAAGGCCTTCGGTTGCTTCTCCGGCTGTTGCGGGCAATACCCCGTCCTGATCGCTTCGGGGTCCGGACGCCGCCGGGCCCGCACTCTGCAATTCATTGGCTAGGGCCGCGAATGCGGAAGGGTTTTCCAGATTCTCGCGGGTCTCTTTCAGGGCCTGAAACACCTCGAGTCGATCATAGAGATGGTTCGGATGAAAATCCTCCATTTCGGAAAATCGGATATTCACGGGATCAGCGTTTTCTCCAAGGATGGGCAGCAAAACCTCGACCCTAAGTTTTTTCATCACCCTGTCGAGATTATCCCGATCCACCAGGATGGGCCGTTGATCCCCCCATTCCCCGGCGGGCCGGTCGACACTCCGACTGGTTCGGCCGCTGAAATCCCCCATGACAAGGATTCGAAAAGGTGTTTCCGGGCTTGGGACACTGCGGGTCTTTTTCATCGATGATACAAGATTAACTTCGATTTTTTCGAAAGAGATGGGCTGTGTCATCGTATCGCTCCTCCTGGAAGAATACGGATTTCAGAAGACGGCACTGCAAAAGGCCAAAAAATGCAATTATCTCAGTAGTTTGAACGGAATCACGCGCATGTGGCTATTCCGAGTATCGGGTCAATCAACCGTCAAACGGGGAATCAGATCGACCTTTCCGCCTCCGAAAGGAAAAAACTGCCTCACGCTGGCCGGCTGCCCGCCATATCGCTTCACTTCACAACCGGTGATGACTTCCCTGGACTTTTTGAAAAGACCCTTGCCCCTGACCGTCTCCTTTTTCCAGTCGAGATCCGTCTTTCCCAGGGAGGCCACCGGTTTTTGCTGAAAAGGATGCACGATGGTGTGCCCCTCCTCCGCCTTTACGATCTCGGCCACCTCATAAGCAATGCGCTCCTGCAGATAAAAGGCCCATTCGTTTTTATCGTTTTTTATTCCGAAGACACATCCCAACGATCCCTGCAGTTGGATTTTCAGCTTTTTGCCATATTTATTGTTCAGCCACTTTTCATATTTTCGGGCCGCATCGGTCTGACGATATCCTTCTTTATAGGTGCCGCCGAATCGATAATCTTCCTTGCTGATGCCCCAAACGCGATATCCGCCCTGGCTTGGATTCTGCTCACGTATCTTATGGATGCATGTTTTCCAAAAATCAACGGCGTCCCCGTTGTATTGGGAGGATGATCCCGCATGATATACAATGGGTTTCGATGGGGTGCCGCGAACAAAGACCGAACACCCGGATAAACCGGCGGTCAAGAAATATTTGACCTCCGTATTGCTCGGAACCGCCATGCTGGTTATTTTTAACGGCTCCCATGGGAGATAATAAATTGGAATGCCGGCCTCGCCGGCCATGCACTTCTTCGGTCTCGCTTCACCAAATATGTTTTCAAATTTGAATTCCACATGCCGGCCTTTTTGCGGGGCATATCGGATCTGCCTGATGCCGCCCTTCTTGTTTGCCACCACGGTCGATCCGGTGAAGTGATCTTTCGCGTACTTTTCGCTGAATAGAGTCGTTCCCGGCATGCGGTCGATGCCAAGGTTAGAGTGCAGATCATCCGCATTGACGGCATATTTCTTGAAAAAATTTATGGGTGATGTAAGAAACTCATTATTTAATGTCATTTTATCTTCTCTCTTCTACTGACCGGGACCAAAGTACAATACATCGGCATTTCCATCCCAATTTTGGTTTCGTAACACTTTAGCCTTTCAAAAATGCTGACAGAAAATCGGCGCCTCTTTCTTGCGTTCCAAAACTTACGGCCTGGTCTGTGGCAGACAAATTTTTCGGCTCCCCCCTGATTCATTCAGAAAGACATTTAAAATCCCACCTTCCGCAGACACTTAAACCGCAGGAATGTCTCCCACAATATTCGGCACACATTCTTCGGCGAATTTCTGCTGAATGCGCAGAATAGTATTCCGAGTCAGGACGATGACATAACCACCACGGGTCATGTCAGGTCCAGCATTATGCCACGGGGAGTCGGATTTTTTCCATTTCCAGCGACGAATATATCTTCTGCGGACCTTTGGCTTGTATTTAAATTTCAAACCCCCTGTCACACCGAAATTCCCGGAACCTCCAAACTTGTGCTTATGCCCGGTCTGATCGGTTGCATAGCCCTCTCCTTGAAATTGGTCGATTGGTGCGGAACCCTCACAACCAATCAAAAGAGCCCCATTTTTATTGGTTCTGGGACGCTGGTAATGCACATAGAGGTGTCCGTGCTGTCCGTCGTTTGAGATAAAATTGCCGGACAGCGGGTTGATCATACCGAATCCCCCCATGGAAATATTGAAGCCATAGTGGTAAGCCCCTTTGCTTATTTTTGCGCGGACAAAGGCGCCTTTGCCTCCTGTCTCTTTTATATACAGTTTTCTCCCATTGGAAAGCGTGAGCCGGTATTCACTGAAATTCTCCACTGCATGGGTGGCTCCTTTCCGTCTGGTGAGAGCACCACCTTGATTCAGCCAATTAAAAAAATCATCGCGATTGGCTTTATTTTCCACCCTCGGAATTTGGACCATAATCCGACCGCCGTGAGACAGAACAACGGCCAGAGGAATATTCAGGTCACGGTAACGTATGTACCCGTCCCTGTACACATGGAGCCCACCGTATTTCAATAACCCAAATATTTTAATGATTGTTCGGGAGGTATCAGAATGGGCTGCCCCATACCACATGGCAGCATCTAGTTCTGCCTGCCTGTTGCGGTATTCGAAAAGATCGATATCTGCTCCCTTGGGCATTTTGTAGGGATTCCACTGTTTCAGTCGGTAGTTCGTGTCGTGTAGTTTTTTGTTTGCCTGCAACGCACGGGGGTCCCGAAAATATTGGCAAGTGGGTATGTATATCCATTTTTGGAATTGCTCTTGGGCGGACAAAGGGCCAGGCATTCTAACCTCCTTACACCGCTCCGCATACAACCGGAGCCATAGTTTTACAGCGATATTTATCTTGCGTCGAGAACTGGGGGGCATCCATGGAGCTATGTGTTTCGGTTTCCCGGCGTATGCGCTTGGCAGTTAATTTATATCATAGGTAAACCCCTCACCATCCAATCCCACCTTTACTTCTCGTATCTGCTCCCCCCTCGCCATCCTGGAAAGCAGTTCCTTTGACATTTCCGGCAACAGGGTGTTGGTCAGAATGTGATCTACGTTCCTGGCGCCGCTCTCCACCTCGGTGCAGCGGCCGGCGATGTTTTCGACAATATTTTCGCCGTAGGAGAAGGTGACCTGTCGGTTCTCCTGCATGCGTTTGGCAATGCGGTTCAGCTTGAGTTTCACGATGAGTTGCATGTTCTTGTCGGTGATCGGGAAATAGGGGACCACCTTGAGCCGTCCCATGAAGGCGGGCTTGAAGTGGTCCACGAGTTCAGGCCGGATCAATTCGGCGAGTGCCGGCGCATCGGGCATGGTCTCTTCGTCGGCGCAGACCTTCATGATGGTGTCGGTGCAAAGGTTTGAAGTCAGGATGATCAGGGTATTCTTGAAATCGATCCTCCTGCCCTCTCCGTCCTCGAGGGTCCCCTTGTCAAAGACCTGGTAGAAGAGCTCCATGACATCCGGGTGGGCCTTTTCCACCTCGTCGAGGAGGACCACGCTGTAAGGCCTTCTCCGGACCGCCTCGGTCAGAACGCCACCCTCGCCGTAGCCCACATAGCCGGGAGGAGACCCTTTGAGTCCGGAGACCGTGTGGGCCTCCTGATACTCACTCATATTGATGGTAATGACGTTCT
>CAZXWJ010000051.1:0-21477 GCA_964644375.1 uncultured Desulfobacteraceae bacterium
GTTCAGGATGAATTGGAGGATTTCGTCCTTTGAGGAGGGGGTGATGGCCGGTTCTTCCAGTTCACCGGTGATGATGCCCTTATCGTCGACCGCCAGCATGTTTGAAAAGGCATAATCCACACCGGCTTCCTCAAAGATTTTTTTCACGAAAAAACTGAACCCCGAGGATATGAGGGCAATTTTGAAACCCATGGACTTCAGGATGCCGATCAGCTCCAGAGATCCCGGGTTCAACTGGAGGTTTTCGCCGAATTTTTCCAGTTCTCGAATGGGAATACCCTTCAGGGCCCGGGCATGTTCAATGAGGTGTTGGAGATCATCCCTGTCTTCATCCGTGAAGACCGTTAAGCCGTTCATCGCCTTGATTTTTCCAGCGATTCTTGTCAGAAAATCTGTCAGGGAATCATGCCTGATCAGGGTGGATTCCACATCAAAGACCACGAGTTTCTTGGCCTTCTTGAAGATGTCTTCGCTTTGGATAACGACACTCTGGCCTATTTCCGCACACAGATCCTTCAAATCCGTTTTCATGTCTTCAAGGGCTTCCCGTCGAGAACTGTCCTTTTCGATTCTGATATGGCCGCTGTCGATCACCATCTCCATGGACAGGAATTTTCCCCGCGAGATCATCTTGCAGTTTTCAATGTTGATGTTCCGTTCATGGAAGAAGGTCGAAACCTTCATGATGATGCCCGGACGATCCATTCCAAGTACGGTCACAATGTGATGTTCCTTTTCTGAAGAATAGGGGATTTTGTCACTGTCATACACCCTGCAGATGACCTTGAGGCCCGTCTGTTCTTCCAGGGCTTTCAATTCCCGGGTGATTTCGTCCGTTGATTTCTCGGAAGGCGAAAAATCCACGATGAGAAAGATGGAAAAGAGGCCTCTGCGGCAATTCTCTTCCACGTCAATGATATTGCCTTTGTTCTCATCGATCTTTGACGTAATTTTTGAAACCAGTCCGGGGGAATCCAGGCCGACCGCCGAAAGGCTCATGATTTTGTTCTCTTCACCCATTTGGCATCTCTCTATTTTTCATCATAAAAGACAAAGACTTCTTCACTGTAATATCGGCCGTCAATCACCTGGCCGGGGGCGAAACGCCTCAGTTTCTTTGCTTTGAGGAACGCTTCGAATCGCAGATTGATTTCTTTGAGCGAAAGATCCTCTTTGAACCAGGTTGTAGGCACATTGACGTTCAAAGGACGGGCAGGAATGCAGTGACGTGTTGATTTGGGAGCAAATAATTTTCCCTTTTTTGCGGCATCAACGACCATTTCTTTGGTCATCTGAGGGGTCCAGATGACCATTTCATCATCCTTCAGTGTCGCATGAAATGTATCCTCCCGGACATGCTGGCAAGGAATGAATCGGCACTCTCCTTCCAGCCCGGTCAACCTTTTCATGATTTTTTCCAAAAAGGCGTAGGCCTCTACCGCATCGTCAACCAGGTCTTCCGGAAAGGAAATGACGGTGTATCCATCGCGGCGTTGGATGCCCCAAGCATAGCGATTGAGGCAAAGCAGATTGTTCAAAGTCTCTTTGTCCTTCACCTTTCTGAAATGCCCCCCGACCTCCTTGATCATTTTATTGACGAGATCCATGCCTGTGACTCCCGACAGGCGTCTGAACCAATACCGCAACTCGGCCTTTTCATGAAAATAGTCGATCTTGCAAACCGGAATATGCCTGAATTTCAATTTTCTGAAAGCAAAAGCCCGATGATTTCCATCCAGAACAATATGGTTTTCGTCCACAATAATGGGATTTTGCAGATTGGTCCAGTTCATGAACTCAAGCAGCAATTCATGTGCCAGATTGGGAAGAATCTCTTCATGGAGCAACAGGGATCCGACCGGGATCACTTGGAGGCTTAATTCAAGGCTTTTTGTCTGGATGCTGAACATTTTTTAAAACGATGATGGTGTTGATTTCTTTGTCAATAAGGATTTGGGCCGCAAACCGAGAAAATTTTGTTTGGGAATGCCCCGTTTCGGCCGGCGAGAAGCGGTGGTGAAACACGCGAGATAAAGGAGGGGCGGCCGCCGGGAGGTGCTGTTTATTCGGGCAGTAGGATAATGGCAAAATTGAGGAAATGCAAAGGAAATTTTATAAAAATCGATAATATCCGTAAGGTTGAAATGGAAATCAGAAGGAAAATAAGGTTTTGAGGATTTTGTCCCCCCGAGGGGAAAGGGCCTCTCGAATCGGGCCAGGGTGACGGGCCCCTTTCGAGGCGTTCCTGACTCCACCGCCTAATTTGCATATCATGCCGGAAATCAGGATATTTAGAATCATTTCTGATTGTTTGAAAGGTGTCAAGTGCAAATCGAAGATCCCTTTCTGAGAGAAGGTCGCGCCGCGTTGGAAAGAACGGTTCCTTGATGGTGGATCAGGGGGCGTCAATCGCGCATTGACCCGGTCGTTAGATTGACCTATACTTCGTTAGGGTGTTCATTGGTAGATTAGAATGGCCCACGGCAACAGTGTGAGGATGCTGAACTGTAGCTGAAAACCGTAACTGCTTAGATTGTTGAGATACCTTCAGCTATAAACGGGTCATGACAATCTCTTTTCAAAAACGAAAAAAACGCTGCCCGGGAATCCGCACAAGAACTTGGCCAAGGCGGGCGACGCGGAATCTCCCACCCTTTCCATGCCAGGACTCTGCCCTAGCGTTGACTGCCGAAGGTTCATCGCCGCCCTCGTTGCCCCGTTTTTGAAAAGAGACTGCCATGACCGAGGACCTTCATTTTCTCAAAAACCTGAACTCATACTGAAAACCTTAATGCGATACGGGGGAGCCCATGAAGAGACGACGTGGCGGTTCGGCGGCTTTGATGGCGAGTTGTGCGGCGATATTCTGGCCCGGTGCCTTTATCTTCGGCTTTCCGGGGGTCATGAGTGAACACTGGCAGCTGGCTTTGAATGTGGGTCAAGGCTCGATCGGGCAGTGCCTTTTCTTTGTGCTGGCGGGTGCGGGCTTTTTCATGTACCTGACCGGAAGGTGGCAGGAACGGATCGGCCCCGGCAGGATGACGGGACTGGGCGCCCTGCTTTGCGGGGCAAGCGCCCTGCTGGTCGGGCATGCCGGGAGTATATCCGTCGTTTATCTCTGGGCATTCTTGGTGGGAACCTCCTCGGCCCTTATCTATATCCCCGCCCTGACAGTGGTCCAGCGCTGGTATCCCCGTCGGCGCGGACTGGCCTCGGGCCTCGTCAACATGGTTTTCGGGCTCTCGGCCGCCTTGATGTGTCCCCTTTTCGGCTACTTGCTGATGCGGTTGGGCTATGCCTCAACGACTTTGCTCACAGGTCTTATTTCTCTGGTTGTCGGCCTTGTGTCCGCCTTTTTTATCCGCTTTCCCGAAACGGATGAAGCCTTTGCCCCGGGTGCGGATCCCATGGCCCCTCCTGCTCCCCGCTCCCTCAATGTCCCCCAGAGTCTCCGGACCGGGAGTTTCTGGCTCTTGTGGCTCACTTGGGCCATGGCAGGCGCCGCAGGCATCGCCATGGTGACCCTTTCCACTTCCTTCGGCGTGGCAAATGGGTTGACCGTCCAAAAAGCCGTCCTGATCCTCACGGCCTTCAACCTGACCAACGGCCTGGGACGCCTGATAAGCGGTCATCTTTCCGATATCATCGGTCGAAACGGCACGATGACGGTGGCCTTTCTTGCGGCAGGATTGTCCTATGTGCTGTTGCCCCATCTCGACGGCCTGGTCGTGTGGGCGGTGCTGGCATCCGTGGTGGGTTTTGCATTCGGGACCCTGTTTGCGGTTTCTGCCCCTTTGGCCACGGATTGCTTCGGCATGACCCATTTCGGGGCCATTTTCGGGCTGGTCTTTACGGCCTACGGTTTTGTGGCCGGTCCCCTGGGACCCTGGTTGAGCGGGCATGTGCTCGACAGCACGCAGGGGAACTTTCAGGTCGTCTTCACTTATCTAGGCGTCTTTTTTTTCGCATCGGCCGTATTGATTTGGTTTGCCAGACCTCCGAAGGGGGTGGTGGTGGCGTCAATCAATGCCGGTTAACGGGTGAAGGACGGTGGCAAGTGATCAGTTATAGTGAGCAGGGGGGGGATTTTCAATATTCACCGCCTAAAGATGAGCTACGTTGATTGCCAAAGTGCCCGGCGTGCACTCGAGCCATTTTGGCTCGCGGAGATAACCGGCACGGATCTTTCCAAATATCTGGTGGAGATGCAGTCTATCAAGACCTGCCGGAAGAAGAGATTCCTTTTTGATGCATTCGCAAAAGGTCAAAGCCCTCTCCCAGTTGCCCCCTCCAATCATAAAAGATAAAAGATTGAGAGTTTCGCACTGAAATGGTATTGCATTAAGGTTTACTATCGTAGTCTATTCAGCGTTCTCTTTTTAATGTAAAACCATACACGGGCCGAGGACGACGAGGGCATTCATAGACCTGTATGTCCATGGGTGATCGAGGCATTAATCCGATTGGTATCCAAAGAAAGAGCAACGGAGACGGTTTCAATGAAAAGGATGATGCTTTTCGTTTCTGCTTTGTCTTGTTTTTTTACATTATCCCCTAACGTAGCGTGTGCGGGAAAGGTGCTTCTGGTTCATAGTTATCATGCAGGCTATCTCTGGACCGATGATATTACGAGGGGCGTGAGGAAAGGACTTGAAGGCGTCGGCGCCGAACTCGAAATATTTTACATGGATTCAAGAAGAAACCTGAGCGAAGCATGGAAGATACAAGCGGGAAACCTGGCCAGGAAAAGGGTCGCCGAAACCCGACCTGATGTGGTGATCACGGCCGATGAAAACGCACAGGCATATTTTGGTAAAGCATATGTCGGGCAGGCGTATCCTCAAATTGTCTTCTGCGGGGTCAATGCCCAGCCTTTGGAATACGGCTATCCTGCAAGCAACGTGACAGGGATAATGGAACGACCTTTCTTTGCGCAGTGCTTTGACATGCTGAAAGTGATCGTCCCCGGTGTGAAAAATGTCGCTGTGATCGGAGATGCAAGTGCCACCTGCAACCATATTATCGCCTTCCTGAAAACCAAAACCCTTCCCATTCGGGTCGCGTCCATTGATAAACCTGAAACTTTTGCCCAATGGCAGGACTCTATCCGGAACTACCAAAAAACCGTGGATGCGATCTGCATCATCCTTTACCATACACTTTTGAAAGAACCCGGAGGCGTCGAGGTCATGCCGCCTAAGGAGGTGATGTCCTGGACCATTGCCCATAATACGAAACCGTTGTTCTCGGTAGCGCCCTTTTGCGTTGAAGACGGGGCCATATTCGGTATCGTGAATTCTGCTTTCGAGCAGGGTTTTGAGGCAGCCAGAATTGCCAGGGAGATTTTGAAGGGAAGAAAAGCGGGTGAATTCCCTCTCTTGAAACCCCGGAAAGGCGCTGTCTGGCTCAACATCAGGACAGCCGAAAATATGGGATTCGAAATCACTTTTGACATCATCCGGGCAACGGACAAGATTATTGAATAAAGGCTGACTCCGCAATGAAACCAAATATCAAAGTTCGATTCATACTGCCCGCCTTTGCATTGTTTATTATCGGTATGAGCACCCTCTCATTGGTTGTTTACATCAGTACAAAGGAGGCACTGAAAAGGGCGAGTACGGATCAGATGGCGCTGGTTGCCGATTTCACGCGTCGGAACTTGGATCTGTGGATCGAAGAGACTAAGATGACGTTGCGAAACTGGAGCGAGCAGCAAATATGCCAGTTGGCCGTCAGGGACTCCTTTATTGGACAGGCGGCGAGGAAGGCCTCAAATGCCGACCTTATGGGATTAAAGGAAAAATACGGATATTTTCAGGACATCAATCTGAGCGATGTGAGCGGCAATATCGTTTCTTCTTCGGACAAGGAGACGATCGGAAGGATCAACGTGTCCAATCGCAGCTACTTTAAGCAGGCCGTAAGAGGTGAAGTCTTTCTGTCCCCTATTATCAAAAGCGAAAGAGATGGTCACCCCATATCTGTGATTTCCACACCCGTCAAGGAAGGGATGCATATCGTGGGAGTCGTATTCAGCGTCATTGATATGGCCGTTTTCATGGGCAAATTCTTTGACCCTATCGATGTCGGCAAATCGGGATATGCCTTTGTTCTCGGCAAAGAGGGGAACCTCTTAGTACGACCGGAGCCGCCCGACCATCTTGTATCCGACATACGCGATTATTTTCAGGAAATGAGGGATCGCAAGGGCGGTATGATTCTTCTTTCAAAGAAAGGTTCGGAACGCGTCATTGTCTACACGAAAAGTCAGAAGACTGATTGGATCATCGGTTTGGATATCGATACAAACGAACTCTTTGCCCCGGTAAGCAGGATAGGGAGAGTAAATCTTGTATTGTCGCTTGTGATTGTGACTCTGACCTGTATATTTATTTTCTGGGTTGCGAGGGTCGGGATCATTCATGATATTAACACCCTTATCGAAGCGCGTGAGGCTGCTGAGGCTGCTACGCGGGCGAAAAACGAGTTTCTGGCTGCAATGAGTCATGAAATTCGTACGCCCATGAACGCTATCATCGGTATGACGGAATTGATCCTGGAGACCGACCTTAAACCCGAGCAGCAGGAATACCTGGAAGCCAGCCGCAAATCCGCGGATCATCTTTTAAGCCTGCTCAACAGTATCCTGGATTTTTCCAAGATCGAGGCCCAAAAGCTCGAACTTGAAGAACTCCCATTTGATTTAAACAAAATTTTAAGCGACACTGTGGTTATCCTGGCCTACCAGGTTGAGCGAAAAGGTCTGAAGATTAACTATCTCATGGATGATGTTCCTTTCTTCGTGAGGGGAGATCCACACCGCTTGCGTCAGATTATCGTAAACCTGGTGGGAAATTCCATCAAGTTTACGGAAAGCGGGGAGGTCAGCGTTATCGTTGAGAAGATGGATGAGAAGGGGGACGAAGAGGGCAAAGGTCGATTCCCCGGGGAACATTTTATCCGCCTTCGTTTTACGGTCAGGGACACGGGTATCGGTATCCCGAAGGATAAACTGGATACGATCTTTGACAGTTTTACACAGTTGGACGGCAGCTATACGAGGAAATACGGCGGGACCGGACTGGGGCTTTCCATCAGCAGAAAACTTGTAAGGCTTATGGGGGGAGATATCGAATGCGAAAGTGAGGTAGGCAAAGGAAGTGTTTTTTATTTTACGATTCCTTTTCTGCTTGCGGGGCCTGAAGATGTGAAAAAAATATCAGGATCCGGGGAAGCGATCGCAGGGCAGGAATCCTTGGTAAAACCCCAAAAGTCGCTTCAGATCCTGCTGGCCGATGATTTCGAAGTGAATCAGCAATTGGTTGTGTCCTTTCTGAAGAAATACGGCCATCGCGTCCACGTCGCTAACAACGGAAAAGAGGCACTGGAGGCACTTCACAGAGACTCTTTCGACACCGTGCTAATGGATGTCCAAATGCCGGTCATGGACGGTCTGGAGGCCACGCGTAGAATTCGTGAACTCGGGGATCCGAAACTTGCAGGGATTCCCATCATTGCCCTGACCGCCCATGCGGTGAAAGGGGATCGCGAGAAGTTTCTCCAGGCAGGCATGGATGATTATCTTGCCAAGCCCCTGGAGGCCAAGGAATTGTTGCGCATGATTTATCGCCTGACTTCCGAATCCGGGACCGAGAATGTTGCAGCAAAGAACGAAAATCAGGACTCCCGGTTCGAAGTCATCGATCTACGATACGCGCTTCAAATGATGGACAACGATGAAAAAATTCTGAGGGCGGGATGTGAGGTCATCGCTGACAAAATCCCCTGCAAACTCGATGAATTGCATCGGGCCGTCTTTCAGAAAGACATGAAAACCGTTGAGAGAATAGCCCATGCTATTAAATCAGCGGCAAAGAGCATCGGGGCGGAAAAGGCGGCCGAAACGACCTATAAAATGGAATTAGCGGGGAAAACAAAAAATACGGGGGAGGCGGAGCATCTGATGCCCGCCCTTCAGAATGATTTCAGAAAGGTCCTCGCCGAGATTGAAAGGGTACTCTCCCGGGATCATCCGGGCAACCAAGAAAGCGCGCAAATGTAACTTCACTTTTTCGGATTCTATACTTCAGGTCATTTTTGACCAATGAATCTTTTCCAAGGCCCTTCGTTTTTGAAACGAGATCCCTTTTATCCCTTGCTACCGGGGGAGGAGAAATGGGACTTTTTACTGAGTTTTAAATGATTTATTTTCCCCGGCGGCCCGGAGATCCCTTTCATTCTTTTCCCGTGTTTTTTTAGCAAATTATACAATCCGGAACGAGACATCCCCGAAAAAGCGAGCGCCTTTTCCACTTCCCCGCCGGAGGCTTGAATAAGATCATCGAGGTATTTGGATTGGGTCTGTGAACTGTATTCCTTAAATTTGGGGATGGACGGGTTTTCTTCGGGGTCCCGTTTTTCCATGATGCCTTTTTGTAAATAATGGACCCTGATATCAAAGGGTAGATAATGGGGATATAAGACCGGCGCCTCCATGCCTTCCGCGATGGACGCACGGAGAACATTGACCAATTCACGGACATTTCCCTCCCAATTCCAGCACATCAGGGCATCCAAAAAATCGTTTGAGTAGCCCTTCGGGTTTATGCCCAACTCATCGCTGATTTTGTAGATATAATGATTCGTCAGCAGCTTGATATCGCCAATGCGATCCCTCAGGGGTGGCAGATGAATATGAAAGGCTACCAGTCGAAAATAGAGATCCCTGCGAAACTGATCAGCCTCTATCATTTTTTTTGGGTCCTTGTTGCTTGCCGATATTACACGAAATTCAAGGCTGACTTCTTTTGCTGATCCCAATGGGCGACATTTTTTATCCTGAAGGACACGCAACAGGGACTTCTGCGTGGATGGACGAAGATCGCCCACCTCATCCAGAAAAAGGGTTCCTCCGTCCGCCTGTTGGATCATTCCCTCCCTGCTGCGATCGGCCCCTGTGAAGGCGCCTTTTTCATGACCGAACAGCAGGCTTTCCGCCAGATTCTCAGGTAGATTCGTGCAATCCACGATGACGAACGGGCTGTCGGCCCGGGCGCTGTTGGCATGCAAGGCCCTGGCCAGGAGTTCTTTCCCCGTCCCGGTTTCCCCTGTAATGAGAACACTTCCTTCGCTGCCCGCCGCCTTGGCAACGACTTCGAGGCAGTCTTTGAGTTTTGGGTCGTTACCAATAATGGTTTCACTATTCGATATCTCTTTTTTCAGAGAATGAAATTTTTTTTTCCTATATTGCAGGGCGCGTCCAATGAGGAGTTTGATGTTGCTGAAGGACGGCGGCTTGACCAGATAATCCCATGCGCCGTTTTTTAAGGCGATTTCCGGGCCGTTGATATCACCTTGACCTGTGATGATGATGACCTCTGGTGATGATCGGACCTCCTTAAAATCCCCTATGCCATCAAGTCCTGAACGATCCGGGAGAACTACATCCAGAAAGACGATATCATAGTCCTTTCTGCGGGCCATCTTGCAGCCATCATTCAGATTTTCGGCGTTATCGAATTCATGATCCATTTTCGAAAGCAAGAGCGAAAAGGTTGCACAGAAAATTTCGTCATCGTCAACAATCAGAATCCTTGCCACGGCAAAAACTCCTTTGTATCCATTCGTTTGGTTTTTTGAGCGCCGAATCTTTTTTATTATTCATATGCTATTTTTTCAAATTTGTCCATTTTTTTGGACTAATCTGGGTGGAGTACAATCGTTCGAGGATTCATATAATCGTCTGGGATAATATAGAATTATGTGAAATCCCGCATCTCCATGTCCGCAAATTTAGACTTTTAACCCTATGCACTGCAAATATTAAGAGATACTAAAGGTTCCTCTCTTTAACTGCTTGATATGATAATAAAAAAATGAATGGCATGGTTATTGGAATAGTACTCTTCAAGAAGGGGTCCGGGATGCCCGCGAGGGGTATCGACTTCAGGCCGTCAGCCCTTTACTTTGAAAGCTCAGAATCGGACTTTAAGTTCCAGCCCGGATCTGGAACCCATGTTGTCGTGGAGTTACCGGTTTGAATTTTCCTGTCTCCCAAGACTATAGAGACCTACCGCAGCCACCTGATGCAAAAGCTCGTCCTCAACGACTTACCTTCCATGGTGAAGTTCGCTATTCGACATGGGCTCACGTCAATAGAATAACATAAGATACAGATCATCAACGTTCTCTTAAGATTTTTTCAAGCTTTTCTCCAGTAATTATCAAACTTGCCTGATAGACGAAGAATTCTTGATTTCGCGCCAGGGCATTTTGTTTACAGAGAAGGGGTTCCTTTTGCGTCGAGAAGGTCGCGTTCGACTCACCCTAGTGAACGTTATTTTGGTTTGATTTGTGGAGGCATCGATACAACACGATAAAAACAAAAATGCATTCAGAAAGGAGAAAACCATTCTCAACCAATTGAGAAATTTCGAGAGAAGGTGACGTATCAGCGATGTATCTAAAAGTTATGAAAGGGGGTGATAGAAAAATACTATGAGGCAAAAACTTAATTCGTTCAAAGAGTTTACCTAACAAAAAAGAAAGGGGGACAAGAGATGAAGAAAGTAATTTGGGCATCATTGATGATTGTCTTGACGATTACCTTGAGTCTGGGTGTTTTCGCTAATCCGGCCCAGGCGCGCAATCATGGAAAGCACTCCGGGCTACTCATGGATCCAATTGAGGTAGAAGACGGGTACATTGCAGGGACGTTTTTTGGGGACCCTGACAATCCAGTCCATATCTATCGAGGGATCCCCTATGCTGCTCCGCCCGTGGGAGACTTAAGATGGAAGCCGCCCCAGCCTCCTGCGCCATGGTCGGGAATCCTTGAATGTGTCGATTTCAGCATCAATCCTGTGCAGTTTGCACCCGGGCGATACTTTCCTATAGGCGATCCAGAGAGTGAAGACTGTCTCTATTTGAATGTTCTGACTCCAGCCACAAACACCAACGAAAATTTACCTGTCATGGTCTGGTTCCATGGCGGGGGTCTTGTGGGCTCTGCCGGCAACCAAATTGATTGGAATCGCCACCGACTGCCCCAGCATGGAGTAGTTGTGGTGACGGTGAACACTCGGCTTGGTGCACTCGGTCTATTGGCGCACCCTGACCTTATGGCCGAATCACCAAACGGTGTTTCAGGGAATTATATGTTCTTGGACATGATAGCGGCCCTGAAGTGGGTTCAAAGAAACATCGCTGCGTTTGGAGGTAACCCGGACAAAGTCACCATCTTTGGTGAATCGGGGGGCGGTGCGAAGGTGGCTTGCTTGCTTTCTTCATCTCTAGCGGAAGGGCTTTTCCACCGGGCTATCATTCAAAGTGGCGGATACGTTTACCCTGCACCGTTGAATGATTTGGTTGATTGGGGTGATGAGTACTTTGATCTGCTTGGGGTCACCACGCCGGATGACGCTCGTGCCCTGCCCTGGCAAGATCTCGTAGATGCTTATGTTGTTATGCCGGGGCCTCCGGGATCGGGAGCGGCAGTGGATGGTTGGTTTCTTACGGATACGCCACCGAACGTATTCAGCTCAGGCAACCAAAATCCTGTTCCACTCATTGTGCAATCTGTCTTAGGGGAGCTGTCTGAGCCAGGCTTTATGCCTACCGCGATCGACTATTATGTGGCGCTGCTGCAGGGTAATCTCAATGTGGGGACCAAGGGATATGCGGCCATATTCGACCAGGTGCCGGCGAATTGGGAGGCCGTGGGCATTACATCCTTCCATGCACTGGATCTTGCTTATACATTTGGCAACTATGATGAACCTTTAGCGAATATATGGGTGCAGATGACCGGACGTACTAACCCTCCCCAAGGGCCACCGGAACTCGGGGAGGCGGACAAGACAGTGTCTGAGGATATGATGACCAGGTTTGCCCAATTTGCAAAAACGGGGAATCCAAACGTACCAGGCAAATCAAAACTACCGCTTTACTGGCCGGCCTGGACTCCGTCTGGAGACGAGTTCATCTATTGGAACGAGGGTTCGCAAATCCTTTCCGGGTTTTCCGATCTCCAATAGCCATGAATACAGGGGGCTGCCTTCTGACAGCCCCCTCTTACGGTTTTACGTTTCAAAACCTTTAACCCTCGCCTTTTCATCTGTAACCATCACCATGGATATACTACACGACGAATAAAGACCTTTGCATCCATTTTTTTGGACTCATCTCCATGGAGCACAATCGTTCGATTATTCGTATAACACTCTAATATCAAATGAAATTTATTCAAAATCCGGCAATCCCATGTCCATGAATTTAGACTTAACTCCCGGTGCATGGCGAATCTTAAGGGATGCGAGAGGTCGTTCTTTATAACTATTTGATATGGTATTAAAAAAATGAATGGCATTGTTCTTGAAGTGTACAGTTCAAGAAGGGGCCCGGGTATTTTCGCGAGGGGGTTTGAGCTTCAGGCCGATAGCCTTTTATTCTGAGAGCGCACCATCGGACTTGGTGAAGAGAAATCGACCCGCTGAATGACGAACGGACCCCAGTCGGCTAACGAGTACAGGATTTTGAAGGGAGGTGAAAAGAGCGACTGAAGAGGCATCTGATTTTGAGGTTGTATCCGTGATACAACCTGTGCGAAGGGGGCTTTCAAGCTGACGAAAGCTGTCAATTTTCATTCAAAAATTCCAAGACAACGAATGCTTCATACTTTGTGCACACGAAGGAGGTTTGCAATGAAAAGACTTTTGGTGATCCTGATAGCATGTGTTTTCATTTTTTCCTTGGCTGGCGCCGCATCGGCCAAAATGGTTTTGAAATACGGTCATGTCGCACCCCCGACCCATGGTCAGCACGCAGGGTGCCTCGCCTTTGCCGACTATGTCAAACAAAAGACCAACGGAGAGATTCAGATCGATGTCTTTCCCATGGGCCAGCTCGGGGGGGAGCGCTCCATGATTGAGCAGGTCCAGGCCGGTGTTCTTGATATGTGTTCCCCCACCACGGCGGTCATGTCCAATTTTGTCCCGGAGGTTGCGCTTTTTGACCTCAGCTTCCTCTGGCCCAACAGGGAGATCGCTTACAAGGTGTTGGACGACCCGATGTTCCAGAAGATTTTTTTCGACCGCTTCCCTAAGAAGGGTATGATGGCCATCGGGTATGCGGAGAATGATATGAGGGACCTTACCAATATCAAGCGGGAGATCCGAAAACCGGGGGATATGAAAGGACTCAAGATCCGGGTCATGGAAAGCCCCATTTACCTGGATGCCTTCCGGCAGTTAGGGGCCAGCCCTGTACCCATGCCCTTTCCCGAGGTCTATAATGCCCTCCAAATGGGGGTCATCGATGCCCAGGATAATCCTATCATGACTTCCATCCTGATGAAGTTTACCGAGGTCTGTCCTTACGCAACCCTGACCAATCATATCCTCACCGAATGCATTATTACGTTGAAATTAGATTTATGGGAAAGCCTGACTCCCGAGCAACAACAGATATTTAAGGATGCGGCCAAAATGAGCATTCAGGTCAACCGCGACGAGTGTAAAAAACTCAGGGATAAACTGATCAAAGAAGAAGAGAATAAAGGCGTCAAGATCGTACGACTCACTCCTGAAGAGAGAAAGGCCTTCATGGATGCCATGGAGCCGATACATAAAAAATATGCCCAAAAGATGGGGAACATTGCCAAGGATAAGAAATACGGCAAGTATGCCGGGATGAGTTACTACCAGATGATCCAAGACAAGATTAAGCAGCACCAATAATCGAATCTACCCAAGGGCCGGGGGAGATTTTTTCAGGCCCTTCCCCGGCAACCCGGCCTTCCCAGGAGTGGATCTGAGGAGCAGAAAATGAAGCGAATTCTGAACATCATCAACAACACCGAGGAACTCTGCGTGGGTTACGTACTCCTTGTGCTCGCCTTTGGTGCTACCTTCCAGGTGGTTATGCGCTATGTTTTCGGCATCGCCTATGACTGGTTTGAAGAAACGGCAAGATATCTCACAGTACTTATCACCTTTATGGGGGCGGGTCTAGGGGTCAAGTATGGGACCCATTTCAGCATGGAGGCTGTCACCCAGTACGCACCGGATTGGTTGGCCCATCTTTTCAAAGTTCTGGCCAATCTGATTTCAAGCATCATCATGGCCGTGGTCTGTTACTTTTGCTGTGTCCATATCTGGAAACTCATCAAATACGGGGTGCTCACTCCGGCATCCCAGATCCCCATGTGGATCCCCTACCTGCCCATTGGGATTTTTTCCGCCGTGATTTCCTTTCGTTTTTTCACGCAGTCCATCCGGCACGCAAAGGCCATTTCGCGCAAAGAACCCTTTGCACGAGGAAGGGGGGAATCATGATTGCTTTTATGTTCCTACTGTTCGGCCTCCTGTTATTCCTATCCACCCCGATCGCCATCGTGCTTCTCACCGTAACGGCAACAACCCTGCACTTTTTCCTGGGCATCCCCCTTCAGGCCGTTGTTCAACAGCTCTTTAACGGCATGGACAATTTCATCCTGCTTGCCATACCCTTCTTTATCCTGGCAGGAAGCATCATGGCCGAGGGCTCTATTTCCACCTATCTCATTGATGTCATGAACCTTCTGGTGGGACGATTCCGGGGGGGGCTGGCCATCGCCTCCATCCTCGGCTGTATCTTTTTTGCGGCCATCTCCGGATCTAGTCCTGCCACGGTCATCGCCATCGGCAGCACGATGATCCCGGCCTTGGTCAAAAGCGGCTACAGCGATCGTTTCAGCACGGGCCTTCTCACCTCCGCCGGATCCCTGGGGATACTCATCCCGCCTTCCATCCCCATGGTCCTCTACTGCCTGGTCATGAACGTCTCCGTGGGTCGTGTCTTTATGGCGGGATTCCTTCCGGGTCTCATGATCGGGGGGGTTCTCATCCTCTATTCCTATGGCCTTGCACGAAAACATAATTGGCGCACCCCTCAGAAGGTGAGCCTCAAAGAGGGCCTTCAACTGATTCGAAAGGCCTCCTGGGGACTGGCCATGCCCGTCATTGTGCTGGGCGGCATATACAGCGGGATCTTTACCCCGACAGAGGCCGCGGCCATCTCCGTGGTCTATGCCGTGTTCGTGGAGGCCTTTATATACAAGGGGCTCACTTGGGCCAAATTCCACAAGGTCATGAGAGAGGGGACCGTGCTTTCCGCTTCCCTTCTCTTTATTATAGCTTGTGCCATGACCTTTATCTGGCTGCTCACCAGGGAACAGCTTCCCGTCAAAGCGGCCGAGTTTATTGTAGCCCATGTGGGCAACAAGTTCCTGTTTCTGCTTTGCATCAATGTCCTGCTCCTGCTCATCGGGTGCGTGATGGACATCGTATCGGCGATTCTGGTGCTCTCCCCCATCCTCTTTGTGACCTTGCAGAAGTTCGATATCGACCTGATTCATTTTGCCATCATGATGATTGTCAACGTGGAGTTTGGATTTCTCACCTTCCCCTTCGGGCTCAACCTCTTTGTGGCCATGGGAATCACCGGAAAGAGCCTCACGGAGGTAGCAAAAGGCGTCACTCCATTCCTCATTCTTCTCCTCGTCTGTCTTCTGATTATTACCTATGTACCGTGGATCTCCCTTGTGCTGCCCCATTGGTTAATGCCGTAACAAGGAAAAAAAGAGGGATTGTCAACCGATGTACCGATCTTTTCGTCGAGAACGAAAAGATTGGTACATCGGTTTCGGTGCGTGCAACAGGCTGGCCTTAAGTCACGTGAACGCGGGTCCATAAACCGGAATTCCGGCTTTTCGAATGGTGCAATCACCTGGGTGATTAAGCTCTCGTCGCCTGTTGGCGCAGGCGGCGGGAGCAATTTTGTGATGAGCGCAGGACTGGCCTATGTGCTGTTGCCCCATCTCGACGGCTTGGCCGTGTGGGCGGTGCTGGCGGCCGTGGTGGGCTTTGCATTCGGGACTCTGTTTGCGGTCTCCGCGCCCCTGGCCACGGATTGCTTCGGTATGGCCCATTTCGGGGCCATTTTCGGGCTGGTCTTTACGGCCTACGGTTTTGTGGCCGGTCCCCTGGGACCCTGGTTGAGCGGGCATGTGCTCGACAGCACGCAGGGGAACTTTCAGGTCGTCTTCACTTATCTAGGCGTCTTTTTTTTCGCATCGGCCGTATTGATCTGGTTTGCCAGACCTCCGAAGGGGGTGGCGGTGGTTTGAAGGCCGGCCGGGGAGAGACGCCCTGATCCACCATCAAGGCGTCATCTGCTGCGTTGCCTTCGTTCGTTCCTCCTTGCGCACACTGCAGCGGGATCTGCGATGCGGCGCCCCCGCCTTAGCGGGACAGACATCTAACACCTTGCTGGTGATCAGGAATTCCCCCGAATGTCCCGATTTCAGGCGTGATATAAAAATTAGGCGGTGGATTTAGGAGACGGTAGTCAGTGGTTCAGGAATTGCTAATCCTCCAACTCTTCTTTAATGGCTATTCCTATCCTTGCTAATGTTAACGGCTTCCTTATATATTGGCCTGCGCCTAATTTTTGGGCTCGCTTTACCTCATCTGTTTCAGCGAATCCACTGACTATGAAGGCCTTTTGGCCGGGATGGATCTTTATGATCCTCTCGTATGTCTCGCGACCGTTTATGCCCGGGTCCATAATCATATCAAGTAATACTAAATCTGCCGTATGCTCTTTCAGGTATTCGATCGCCGCCTCCCCACTGGAAACAGATTTAGTTTTATAACCTAATGTTTCCATCATCTTGCAGGATATGTCTCTTTGGCTTTCCACATCATCAACAACCAGAATGGTCTCTCCATTTCCTTTGTAGTCGTCAATGGGGATGGACGCATTTTTGTCCGGTATTTCATCTCTTGTTATCGGGAAATACAACTCAAATATGGTGCCATTCTCGCCGGTTGTCAAATCTATGTAACCTTTGTGATTCCGTACAACATTCCATACGACGGCAAGGCCTAAACCCGTACCACTCCTGCCCATGACTTTCTTTGTATAGAACGGTTCAAATATCCTCTCAAGGTCATCTGAGGATATTCCCAGACCATCGTCCGAAACAGACAGAACGGCATACTCACCTATGTTTACATCTTCATACCCCCTTAGCGGTCTATCCAGATAACGGTTCATGGTCGATACCGTAACGCTGCCGCTACCCTCAATAGCTTCGGAAGCGTTAGATACCAAGTTCATGACCACCTTTCTGATATGAACATGGGAACCGCTTATGTTAATCAAGTCGGAATCGAGGTCGGCCTTGACTGTCACCGCAGGAGAAAAATGTTTGAGTTTTTTGAACTCCGGAGATTGCAGGTAGTCACTGACTATGTCGTTTATGTCCAACGGTTTTTTTGTGGTAGCTACTCCTCTTGCCACGGTTAATAGATCCTGGACGATTGCAGCAGCCCTGTGTCCGGAATCCTGTATTGTTTCAATGGGTTTCCTGAGCTTGCTGTCTTCAGGTAAATCCAATAAAAGCAATTCCGGATAGCTTACAATCCCTGATAGCACATTATTCAAGTCGTGGGCGACACCACCCGCTAAAAGTCCTATGGATTCCATTTTTTTCGAAATTTGCAGTTTGGCTTGAAGACTTTCCTTTTCATCCTCTGCTTTCACACGCTCACTAATGTCCAATACGATACCCTGATAATGTGTAATATGCCCTTTTCTATTCCTTCTTATGAAGGCCATATCATCAAGCCACTTTATTCCTCCATCTTTAGTGAAAATTCTATATGGTTTGTGGAAAAAATTCCCTTTTCCTTTTTCTCTGCTACATGTTGTAATTTTTTGTGCCACTCTCTCCAGGTCATCGGGATGCACCGTCGTGGCATAAGAGACTTTCCCCGAGGTAAATTCCTCCACTGTGTAGCCAAATAGTTCTTTTACATTATCAGAGACAAATTCTACCGGCCATCCCTCGGCATTTTTCCACAGAAAAACGACTGCGGGACTTCTGTTGATGATGCTGTAGGCTTCCCTCAGTTTTTCCTCCGCCCGCTTCCGCCGGAAAATATTAACGACGAGAAATAAAACCAGAAGAATCAGGAAAACAAAAACTCCTGATGTAATCCAAATTCGCTCTTTATAATTTTCATAAAAGGAAAAAGGTTCATTTATAATAATACTATCCTTCGGAAGGTCCTTCTTGGTCAGACCGAAACGGTTCAATTGCGCGTAATCGAACATGTAAACATTGGGGCTTTTACGAATGATATCTATCTCGTTGGCGGATTTACCATGCAAAATCCCCAATGCCATCCGAGCAGCGGTCTCTCCCTGGGCTTGGCCGCTAACCACCTTCCCACCACAGTGTCCGGGGTATTTCATCCTGACGTCCCAGCAAGTATAAACAGGGCACGCAGTGTTGTCATTCACCAGTCGGCTGGCTTCTTCAAGAGGAAGGAATACCCCATTACGGTCTCTCGCAAAAGACAAATGCAAAACTATGGTTTCAGCTGACAAAGCACGTAATGCATCCTTCAATTCGGAAATCCTAGTATTTGTGAAATACCTGATTCCGATCTGGTTCTCAAAGTCTGGTGCAATTTTTTTCATTCGTGCTGCATTGGCCAGACCGGATTTCGTCTGGTCATGAACCACAACGACCTGCCGGGTTTCGGGGTGGAGGCGCAGGGCAATCTGTAGAGTGCCAAGAATATCAGGATGCTCCACCACGCCGGTGATGTTGGTATGCCCTGCAATTCGAGAGTCTATGAGATTGTTGATCCCGCAGAATACTATTGGAACATTCGGAAATAAATCGTCTCTATTTATCAAGAGAAAGTATAGAGCATTATCATCAGAGCAGATAATGACGTCCAGGGACAGGTCCCCATACTTATATTTATAAAGTTGAAGCAGTTTTTCGAGATACGGTTTGTCCAGATGTCTCTTGGTATCCATATATTCAAAAAATATATCTACATTCTTCTCCCTTTCCAAGGCAGACTTCAATCCCTCCGTAACACTATCTGACCAGGGATACCCAATATGGTAGGCGTGGAGAATGAGGACTCTTTGTTTGTTTTCCGCCCAAGTCAGAGTCGCGCTTAAGAAACACAGATAGATAGCCAATTGTAATGCGAGGAGATAAGGCGCCACAGAATAAAGGTTAAAAGGGGAGCCGAACGCAATCTTTATAATTTTATCAATGGATCTCATTTTTTTTTGCCGTATACCTTACAGCGGGAATCTCAGATTTATCTGGGAATATATTTTGTAACATGAAGAGTACGTTGATTCAAGATTACCTAAATTACCTTGAATTTTCAATTTTTTATTATGATCACCGTTCTTACATAATCCTCAAATCCCAGCAGAATCGAGTATACATCTGTCTGAATCACAACGCCAGCCTGGGTTGAGACTTCGACATTCACGCAGCCAACTCGAAACCGATTTTTATGCGATTCCGAGACCGGACCTCATTTTAATGTGGGATTTTTTTCGACAGAATGCTTCTAATCGAACAGGCGTCCCGCCCTTTCTCTAAATATTTCCAGGAATTTCGTCCTCAAGGGTTCCGGCAAAAAGCTTTCACCGATGAGGTCTTCGATGGTGGGTTGAAGATCATGCAAACGGGCCATAGCGTTGTCAACCTGTTTTCGTAAGAGGCCGAGGTGCTGTGCCAGGGTGATAAAGTCCCCGTTCGTTATTTTGTTCTTTTTCCCGTTGAGACTCAGGCACATCTCCTCTCTTTCGCCCGGTAGAACCAGTCTTGAGTTGACGATATCATAGACCGGAGAAAGCCCGTACCCCACTTGTTCCTTTCGCAGGAGGGAGAAGTTTTTCAGATGGGCATCGCCGTTCCCCAGCACAAAGAAGAGGATGGCTCTTTCGAAAAGACCGACAAGGTCAAGGCCTGGAACCGCCGAGTGTTTTTTGATGAAATTTGCCATCCTTTCGTAACTTCCACTGTACTTATCGTTGGTTTCAAGGAGTTGTTGAAAATCCTCCTGTTGGCGTTTCGATCCATCCTCCTGCCGATCGAATCGTTTCACCACATAGGCAAGCTTGTTGTCCTTGAGTGGGATCAGTCCATGAGCCGGGACTTCCATGCCGCAGACCCCGGCTATGAGCATGCAGAGATTTTCATTTTCAGGAAGGGACTCGAAAGATGCGGACGGAGGTTTCAGGATATAAAGGCCTTCTTTTTCAACGACCTTCAATTGATGACGCGTTCTATCGTGGATGACGGAAAGCTTGGGTTGGACACCGGAGATCGACATCTTTCCCACCATCTTGCGCGCTTCAGAGACAATATCAGTGCTTGCGAATGGGACTTCAGGTGGTTTGGGAGCTCCAAAAAGTCGCCTCGAGCATTTGGGGTGGTAGTCACGATAAATGTCTGTATCGGACAACCGGGTCTGGCAAAAAAGACATTTGCGATTCATGCATTACCCCCTTCTTCCAGGGGCGCCACTGTGACGGCCCCGATGCAGTCCCCGCATGTTTCGACGAGCAGTTGAAAGGTGTTCTCCGGGTCGATTTTCAGGGTTCGGCTCGTGATATCGAGAAGCCAGCCTTCAGGGATAAGGCCAAGAAAAAAAGGGAAGAGCGTTTTGCTCTCATAGGCCTTTTCGGACAGGGGTAAGGTGAGACTGACGGGTTCAGGATTCTCGGAGGAAAGATATGTCCTGTCATACTTGAAGCGAAATCCCTTGGTGGTCCTTTCCAGAGTGCCCACCCTGTTTCCCATCAGGTAGACTGCGGCCTTATTCCTCCCATTTTCCATCGGTTTCCATCTCATCCTGCGAAGGGCGCCAGTCAACCGGGCCGAGTCTTTTCCCAAACAATTGAAGTATCTGGTTGACTTTGTCCATGCGCAGTGTGGGTTTCCCCTGCTCAAGTTCCCTGACGAATCTGAGCCCTACACCCGCCTTTTGGGCCAGATCAATCTGAGTCAGTTCATGGATTTTTCGCTGATTTTTTACAAAATCACATAGATTCATGTTCGTACCCGATCGGGAACATTTTGAGGTCATTTCTAAATAAATGAACCCTTTAGGGACTATAATAATGGATATATGAGTAAAATAGTACCGATAAGGTATAATGTCAAATGAAAAACTCCATCATTATACCCGATAAGGTATGTGGTGAGTCGAAGGCAGGCCAAGCATCAAATAAGGTGATGATATCTCAGGATGCATATAAGCGACATGGGAAAGGACTGCATCCCTGCCCAGAACTGTCATGTCCTCGAAAAGCCCGGGCTCGCGGTCTTGCCTTGTGAGAGGTGCTGGCTGCCGTGGTGGGTTTTACATTCGGCTCCCTTTGCGGTCTCGGCCCCTTTGGCCACGGATTGCTTCGGTATGACCCATTTCGGGGCCATTTTCGGGCTGGTCTTTATGGCCTACGGTTTTGTGGCCGGTCCCCTGGGACCCTGGTTGAGCGGGCATGTGCTCGACAGCACGCAGGGGAACTTTCAGGTCGTCTTCACCTATCTAGTGTCTATCCACGAAGGGTTAATTATCTGAAATAAATACAAAAAAGCGCATT
>CAZXWJ010000052.1:0-21107 GCA_964644375.1 uncultured Desulfobacteraceae bacterium
TGCCCTGCGGCATTAACGATGGCGGCACGCATGCGTTCGGCATGGTCTATATCTTCACAAAAGATAATGGTTTTGGCGAATGGATCGGTTGCGTTAAGTAATTGCATGACTCGTCCGGCGACCAGTTTTGTGCGCTGATTGAGAACGAGGATACGATCCATGTCCTTTTGATTGTAGGTGCGGCCTTCGATTTCCTGCCCAAGGTCATCTTTCATGCCGGGAGGTGGTGTCCAGCCGTAGAGGTCTTTGTCGATATCGATGCGGACCACTTTATAGGGCGCGAGAAAACCGTCTGCAATACCTTGCTTCAGGCTGTAGGTGTAAACTGGTTCGCAAAAGTAGGTAATGTTTGAAACGTATTTTGTTTCCTTGGGTGTAGCGGTCATTCCTAACTGAATGGCGCTCGAAAAATATGCAAGGATTTCTCGCCAGGCTGAATCCTCTGCGGCGCTTCCCCGATGGCATTCGTCGATGATGATCATGTCAAAAAAATCGGGGGAAACATTTTTGAATATTTTGTCTTCTTCGTCCGGTCCGGTTATGGCTTGATAGAGACCCAAGTGGATTTCATAGGCCGGATCAATCTTCCGGTTTTTGATCTTGGTCATGACCGATCCGAATGGCTTGAAGTCATTGACCAAGGTCTGATCGGCCAAAATATTCCGGTCGACTAAAAACAGGATTCTCTTGATGATTTTTGCCTTCCAGAGCCGCCAGATGATTTGAAATGTCGTATAGGTTTTGCCGGTGCCGGTGGCCATCACCAGCAACACACGCTTTTGGCCTTTGGCGACAGCTTCAACAACCCGATTAATGGCTTCAACCTGGTAATAGCGCGGTTCTTTTCCGGAACTGTCCGAGTGATAGGGCTGTAATACAAGTTCTTCTGATTTTTCTTCAATGCCGCGATATGATCTATAGCGTTGCCAGAGTGTTTGTGGTGGCGGGAAATTTTCCAGCGGGAACTGTGTCTCGATATCCTCTCCGGCTGCGGGTACATTATTATGAGAGGCAAAGGCATCGCCATTAGAACTGAATGCACTTGGCACTTCAAGTATTTCTGCGTATCCCAAAGCCTGCTGCATTCCTTGGCTGACGGTATGCTTATTGTCTTTGGCTTCTACTACGGCTATTGGGACACCTGGTTCCTGATATAGTACGTAGTCTGCGAATTTTTTCTTTTTTTTGTTGCGAGATGACATGTTGCCCCTAACGATAACAGGGCCGGGCGTCAAAGTGACCTCGCGTCTGATCTGGCTTATAGGGTCCCACCCGGCATCTTTGATCGCAGGGGTGATAAACAGATCGCAAATATCTGTTTCGCTGAGCTTTTTTTTATTGATTTCGTCCAAATTGTGCCTCTATGCTGAAATCCTTAGCAGATCAAACCATATAATTGCAATTAGAATAAATAAATCTTTTTTGATCTTAAGAAGCATATTTTGAAATGTTAGCGAGATATTAGAGACCTTGTTGATTTCGTTGGGTAAATTTTAAACGGATACCCGCAACTTGTGCCACGCCCACTTGAGGTGATGGTTTGCCCCCTTAAAACCCCTTATTAAATTTCCATTCCTGCACCGGCCAACAACTTTCTACCCTTTTCCGTCAGCCGATATCGCTGATTGCTGCTTCGGGGCTTGTCCGGAATCGTTCGTTCGATGAATTCCGCTTCAAGCAGAGGATTAAGATAGTTTTTTTGAAACGTTTTCCAATGCTTCAGCTCAAGCATTTCCATGAGTTCAGATGCCTTTCGAGGTTCCCGGCAAAAGTCCAAAACTTGTGCGGTGACTTGTGCGGTGACTTGTGCGGTCAGTCCCGGCATTCCGCTGATAATCTCCTCTAATATTCTGATATTATCAACCTTATCCTTTTCATCAACCTGTGCGGTGACTTGTGCGGCCCCTGGCCGAACGTAGGGAAGAGCGGAGGGATGAAAGGTCACATATACGGAACCGGCCTGTTCAGCCCAGACCGGCGGCGAGTTACCATTTTCAGCGCACCAGTCTATGATGTTGAGGGTACCACTGCCCCAACGCTCGATGATACCCGCCCGGTAGAACACGTTGGCAATGATAGGATTCCAGGGTTTGGATTCGTGGGGTTTCGTCAGCTTTTCGGGTGTAATGCCGAAATGAAAGGCACCGGGATTGGTGATTTCCAGATGATCGTCGTACATGGCGACGGCCACGGCACCGCCGGGTATGGTGTAGTCCCGGTGGCAGAGTGCATTGGCCAAAGTCTCACGGGTTGCTCGTGGTGGGTACCAGGGCTGGTCCTCGCGAATCATTTTGCCGGGAACGACGCGCCCGGCAATCGGAACATGATCCATCAGGAAGGATTCGGCCCTGCGCAGGATTCCGAAGGCGTGATCCCAATACTGACGGTTGTCGGCAAAATCGGCCAACCGATCACTGCCCCGGAAGCGTGCCAGACGGATACCCATCTGCGGGTAAAGCGTCTTGAGCCGATCGCTCTTGCCGTAGAGGGCCACTGCGGCATTCAGGAGATAACCGTCACGGATCAGTTTCAGACCGCGGAGAATGGATTCTGTATCCCGGTGACCGGTGGGTTCCAGACGACCCAGCCGAACCGCGTTTTCCAATGTGACCTGGATTTCCTCCTCATCAAAGTCTTTCATGGAAACGCCCTCCGCCACCGGCTCATTTTCCCACCGCCTGGTGGCATGCAGGTGTTCGATCAGCCTTCGTTCATATTCGGACCGGGGCATCACAGAGGTTGTCGGGCCGTTCCTCAGATATGGTCGCCCGTCATAGGTGTATGGCCCGCTGCCGACAGGGGCCTTCAAAACGATGACCGACTTGCCGGCTTTTACACGGACAGTATCCATATCCGGGAAGGCAGGCGGCTCGATTCGCCTTAATTCGGCTGCGATATCTTCCAGCGTGTTGCTGGACGTCTCCTGGCCGAGGATTCGCCCGTCATCAGTGACCCCAAACAGGACAAAGCCTCCGGGCCCGTTCAACATGGCGCAGACGGTTTTTGTGGCGCTTGTGCGCTGACCGGTGGACTTTTTAAATTCCACCTGGTCATTTTCGCCACTTTCAACAAGTTGTTGCAGCTCTTTAAGGTTCAATTAAAGGACTCCCCTTTACACGCTTATTTGCTCACTTAATCTAAAAAGCCCCTTAACAGCAATTCAACATCCGGGCTGAGCCAACTTACGAGCCACATTTTCCTCCAACAGGCGCACCACGTCAACGCCCAGGGCCCGCGCCTCGATGACCGCCTGGAGGGTTTTTCGGGGGATCATCATCCGCTCAAAAAACATGCGCGGTCGTTCGGGGAGATCCTCCAGTTTTTTCCCTTTAAGGATTTCCGGGACACTGATGACACCATTTTCAATGAACTTGGCCAGGTAATAGGGGGTGATTTTTCTCTTGTATTCTCCGTTCCTGTTCACAGTGATCATTTCGGTCAGCCTGGGGGAGCTGAACCCGAGACGTTGTGCCAGGGATATGAGTTCGCGTTTCTCACGGTACTCCCTCAATCTGTTCCTGACCGGACGTGCGAACTCCCCATAGAGGTCGTTCGGGTTTTTGTTTTCCCCGGTTTTTTTGCCCAATCGCTTCATAAATTGCCATCAAATTGAACAGAATCAACTGTTGGGCCTAATTTACATCATGTGTAAATTAGGCCCATAAAATAATGGGCCGATTCTATTAAAGCCTGCCTTGGTCATTCGTTAGTGTCCATCCGGAAATCAGCGATTTCGGGATGGAGCGGTCAGCCCTCAGCTATCAGCTTAATAACGTGTTTTTCTGAGGTTTTTGTTGATCGCTGATTGTCCGAATCCGAAAAGTGTCGTTTCCGGACGAGAACTCTTTAAAAAAGATATTAAAATTAAATATTTTTCAAGTAAATGTTGCTTAATCCTGCAAATTAGAACGGGAAAAGTCAAGGGAAATCCTGACATTGTCATTCATGCTGAATTTCCGTGTCCTAAGCATTGTTTCTTCCATTCATTCCCAAAGGGATTGCCCCAATAGGGCTTTTTCCGGAGCTCTCGAACCTGGTTAAACATTTTGGTTGCCGTCTGGCCTTTCAAGCGACCCATGAGATTAGAGTTAGAAACCTTCGGCGGTACATCCACAATCAAATGCACATGATCATTTTGGACATTGGGTTCAACCACGTTGCACCCGGCATAACCACTTATTGCATGGACGCCTTCAAACTTTGGTTCCCTAACAGGCCCCGTAAGTATCAGCTATCTATACTTGGGGACCCAAACAATAGGATACTGACAAAGCCATATGGTATATGATAATTTGTGAAATCTACCCACTGCTTCCTCCTTTTTATCGATGTTGCGGCTACAACTCGATTTAAGGGATATCAGTGAGTGGGCTTTTAGCAAAGCCCATGCGACCACGCCCATGGGGCCTGGATTTCTTCAGCTAGTGCCTATCCGGAAATAGAATCAGGGCACGCGTGAGTTTTCAATTCAGAAATGAGAAATTTTTTGCAAGTTCAAGGAAAACAAGAGGTTGCGCGGAGACGTACGAGCAGTACGTCGCACAAGAAACCTCGCAGTTTGACGCCGAAATTGCGAAAAAGAGCCATTTCTGGATGAAAACCAGCTAGTGCTCATCCAGATAGGACAGGTGTGCGATGACCGATAAAAACGAAAAAACCGGGAACGGTCACGATGCAACGAATGTTCCGCGTCTTTCTCCCCGCGAACTCTTTGAAGACCTTCTCGGGGACCCATCCGAACGGGGCTATGACGAGGAAACGCTGGAGAAAATCTATACCCGGTCCCGGGATTTTGCCTGCGATCGGCGATATTCGTGGCAGGAAGCCGGAGGGGAAGAGAAAGGGCCGGTTGGCAAAAACGACGAGGGCGAAAAGCCGGGAGAGAAATGACCCTTTTGGATAAGCGCAATCAGCGATCGGCTTTCAGTTTTCAACTAAAAACACTACCCGGCTCAGGTGGCAAAATACTTCTGAAATAACTCCTCGGACCTTTCGGCCCCTTTTTCAGTCACGGGCACGGATTTGGTCTTTGATTTGGGGTTGCCGATATATCCCTTCTCATGCAGGCGGTCCAGGACACCCCAATCCATCCCCTTCCAGGCCCTGACGCCCAATCCCTTTTCTTCAAAGGTCGTCAGATATAGGAGGGCAAGGGCCATATCATCGACTTTATCCTTGTCATATGTCATTGAACATTTCCTCCAGGAAAGAGTGGGAAGCTCTTCGATATTTCATTTACTCTTTCGCCATATAAAATCGCTTCACAATTTTATATAACGCGGCCTCGCCGCTGTAAAGTAAATGCCCGAGGCCTGCCATACACCTTTCATCGCTCCTCCCGTTCAAGGGTCTCCTGCAACAGGCGATCCACGTCAACGCCCCGGGCTCGCGCTTCGATGACCGCCTGGAGGGTTTTGCGGGGGATCATCATCCGCTCGAAAAACATGCGAGGTCGCTCAGGAAGGTCGTCCAGCCTTTTCCCCCGGAGTATTTCAGCAACACTGATGACACCATTTTCTATAAACTTGGCCAGGTAATAGGGGGTGATTTTTCTCTTGTATTCACCCTTTTTGTTCACGGTGATCATCTCGGTCAGTCTGGGGGAGCTGAAGCCGAGACGTTGTGCCAGGGATATGAGTTCGCGTTTCTCACGGTACTCCCTCAATCTATTTCTGACCGGACGCGCGAACTCCCCATAGAGGTCGTTCGGGTTTTTCTTTTCCCCTGTTTTTTTGCCCGATCGCTTCATAAACTGCCATCGAATTGAACAGGATCAACAGCTGAGACTAATTTACACCATGTGTAAATTAGGGATATCAGCGCATTTCAAGCTATCAAATACAGCGCCGACATTCAAAAACTCCTAACTTTATTCCACCACTCAGGGCTGCGTACAAGCCATCTAAGAAACGGAGGGTATATTTTGGTCCCATCTGAACGTAGCAAAACAAGGTTTTGTCCTAAAGCAAATTCAGTATCAGGTTCTACGAACGCAGTTTCTCCTGGATTGCAGCGGCGTGAAAGAACAACATCGTACGGAGTTGGATTTGCCTTACGCGTCCATTCAATGAAATGCTTCGTGCTGATACAACGAGCGGCATAAAGATCAATTCGGCCATCTGTTATCTGCGGAATCGCCACATAAGGATATCCAGTGTCCGTCGCTGGTGGTGTACGATGGTCACAGTCAATCAGTGAAATGCCCATCTGGCGCAAAGTTAGAGTTTGCCACTTACTCATCCCCACCCCCACCTCCGCCATCACCGGATGCATCCAGCCGGTCCTCAACCATCTCCCATCGCCCCGCCTTGGTCGGCCCCACATGCCGGATAACGCCCATCTCCTTAAGCTTGTTAATGTGTTGCTGAACGCTGTGGACACTCATGTCGCATTGAAATGCCAGTTCCCTGATGCTGATGGAAGGCTGTTTCTTAAGGGCGGCGAGAATCACTTCTTTGGGGTTTATCTTGGGTTTCTTTGGGGTTTCTTTGGGGGCTCCATTTTTTTCTTGGGTAGTTTCTTGGGAAGCCGTTTCCCCATCACCCACCTGCTCTAAGAAGGACGCTCGGTTGAAGGCAACAATAAACAGATTCCCGGTTTCGCGGAAAACGACATCGGGCGCATATTTAAGGATCAATGGCATACCGCGGCCCCAGGCTTCCACCATCTCGATGCGACGAAACAGATCGGCGATCAATGGGTTGCGGCGCTGGGAAACATTGCCTTTGCGCAGATCCTCAATGGTCAGGTTACCATATAAGGTGCCGGGGTTGCGGATCTCCACGCGATCTTTGAATATAGCCATCTGAATGTAATCAGGATCATAATAGTCGCGATGGCAAAAGGCATTGATGATGGCCTCCCGCAGGGCTTCGACCGCGATCTCCGGCACATCCACGCGACGTAATCCTTCAAGGCGCATGCCGATATGGATGTTTTTGAGGATGTATTTCTGGGCCTCTTCGATGAGTTCGAGAATGTCGCCGTCATAATCGTGCCTGTCAATAATGGTCGAACTCTCGGTGGTCATAAAGACCGCACATCTCAGTTGAAGGGGTTTGATTCCGAAAAAGAGTCTTGCAGGATTGAGCAATTTGCCATCGCTAATCAGTTCAAGCTTGGCCAGGGCATTTTCCGGTGTATCCCAAGAGAGCTTTGCGCGCTCCACGAAACGCTTGATTTTGGCCGGGTCCAGGTCTGACAGGCTGAACTTGCCGGATTGATTGTCCCAGCGCAGCGATTCCCGGCTTTGGGCGGCGATCAGCTCTTTCAGTTGTTTGACACTCAACTGGCGGTCTTCATCGGGTACCCGCATAAAGGCACGACTATAGGCGAAATAAGGCGTGTCATCGCCGCTGAACTCGATTTTGATGCAGCGCTTGCCCTCGACGGTAACTTCTGAAATCCGTGGAAAAATTTTGGGTTCGATATGGGCCGCAATGGATTGGGACAGGTCACGCAGGGTCTTTTCTTTGGCGTCGATACCAACGATGGTACCGTTGTTGCGCACCCCGAACCACAGGGTACCGGCCTGGTGCTTGTTCAAGATGGCTACCATGGAAATCAGCCCCGGCTTAAGTTCGGCCAGGCTCTTTTTCAATTCAACGGTTTCGCTTTCCTTAAGCGGCGGTTTAGCCATGTTGGTACCCAACCTTGTGTTTACAGCTCATAACCCAGACCTGCCAGGTTCTTGCGGATTTCCGCCTCCAGGCGGGCGCCCTCGGCGAACTGCGCTTTCAGGGCAGCGGTCAGCGCGACATCTAATCCTCAGAGTCTCTGTCTCCGGGGTCGCCTCTTGATTTGTGAATTGTGAGATCCAAGCCGGACCAAATCGTGCAAATGACCCTTTTCGATGAGCGCAATCAGCGTTCGGCTTTCAGAAAATACGAAACCCCATCTCTTTTTTCGAGAAACGGGGTTTTGGTTTCACCTCTTTCATTGCATCCTCCAGGGAAATGAACATCAGCGGTCGAGTGGGTATCGGTTTCAAGGTTTGGAGTTAATCGATGCGAAACTTATGTCAAATTGGAATAAAGCAATATACTCCGAGAGAGACCAGGGGTCGATTAACAATGATCAGTTATCAGTTATCAATCAACAATTATTCAATTATCAATTACCCTTTTTCATTGTTCAGTGTCGACTGCTCATTGTTTATTGATTCTTGTCGTTTTGAGAATTGAGAAGAGTATTCTTGCGATTTCATCCGCATCACTATGAAGCCCGTCAAAAACACTCTCCTCCAGATACCCCTTATCATTGAGAAGTCTCAGCCAATATTTGGTCTCCAGGCATTCTTTGTAGGCAATAGACACTTTAGCTGAAAAGTCTGCCTTGGAAATGGCGCCGTTCGCTTCTGAAAGGTTTGCCCCTATAGGCGTTCCGCTTCGTATGAGTTGCTTTGACAGAATGAACTCCTTCTTTTCTCCAGTGAGACCTTGAACGCACTTTACAACCTTCACCGCGAAGGCATAGGCCTTTTCATAAACAACGTTTTCTCTGGGTGCCTTTTTCATTGTTCACCAGCCATTGATCATTGGGTTTAAGGGACGTTGTTGACTAGATTGAATTTTCTCCCCAGCAAATCGATCAGCGATTTCAAAATTTGCCGGTCATGGGTTGGCGCGGTTGATTAGACTCACGATCACTTTGATAATGGTTTCCTTATCCTGCGGTCGGCTCTCGGCAATGAGCAGTGTCAGCGCGACGAGGGCGTTGTCGGCAATCCGCTTGGACCCGTCGGCCCGGTAGAGTGCCCTGTTCCCGGCCAGAAAAGTGATAAACAAAGCGGCTCCGATGCGTTTGTTCCTGTCGCCCTCCTTCGTTTTGAACTACCGAGGATTCCTCGGTAGTTCCCTTGCGGAAAAGCTCGCCTTCCTTGTAAATATTGCGAATGTGCAATCCAATGGTGTCCGTGTCCTTGTCAAACAGCTCTGCCATTTGGCGCTGGTTGAGCCAGACCGCCTCTCGATCCAACTGAACCTCCAACTGGACTGTACCGTCTGCAGTATTGTAAAGGACGACATCCATCAGCCCTGCTCCTCTTCAAAAAGTCCTATCTGACCCTTGGGCGGTGGGGCCTTTCCATGGGGTCACATCTTGATTTGTGAATTGTGAGATCCAAATCGGACCAAATCGTGTAAATGACCCTTTTCGATGAGCGCAATCAGCGATCGGCTTTCAGTTCTCAGCGACAGACACCATCAGGATCAGACGACAAAATACTTCTTAAACAGCTCCTCTGACCTTTCGGCCCCTTTTTCAGTCACGGGCACGGATTTGGTCTTTGATTTGGGGTTGCCGATATATCCCTTCTCATGCAGGCGGTCCAGGACACCCCAATCCATCCCCTTCCAGGCCCTGGCGCCCAATCCCTTTTCTTCAAAGGTCGTCAGATAGAGGCGGGCAAGGGCCATATTATCTCATGAATTCTCTTCGCGAAATTCGAATCGTTTTTTCAGTCCGTTTACTTTTGTGGAAAAGGGGATAACCTTATCGTGCTGGAGTCTGCCTACCACGATCCCGGGGGCGATACCGATCCTATCTGCGAACGCCTCTATATCCGGTTCATTGAAGATGCCGTCGGCAACGAAGGCCCGGTATTTCCCCGGCGGGATCAGGATATCCTGCGCAAAACGATTTGCTTCCTGCTCTTTTACGCCGCCCCCGATCTCCCTGCACCCTTCGCCTTTTGCTTCGATAAAAACATCCTTTTTTCCATGAAGAAGAATATGGCCCGCCTCGTGAAAGAAAGTAAACCAAAGATGGTCGTCGCTTTTGCCGCGAAGGCTCAGTTGTATTAAGGCCTTTGATTTCCCGATCCATCGGGTGGCGCCGTAAAGGTGGGTGCCCGGCAATTCCGGAACAAAGACGACAGCAACACCCGTAGCGGCACAGTGCCTTTTCATTTCAGGTACAAAGACAACCGGGGATTCTTTCGTTAGTCTTCGAATCCTGCCCAAGGCCTCACGGAGGGCGCTGTAACTAAAATGGCCGCATTGGACTTTTATCGCTTCGAGTTCACCTTTCCGCAACCATGCAGCCACCGCAGCCGGCTTGCCCTGAAAAGCCAAAGATTGCCGGTAGGCCGCGCCGGGGTTTTCCCAAAGAGCCTGCCATTCGTTGACGCCTGCCACCCCAAAAAAATTCAGCAGGGCCTTTAATTTCTCCATCTCAGATTTGAATTTCGGCAACCAGCCTTTTTTGATCAGAGCTGTCAGCGGAAAGGTCTTGATCCACTCAATTTGTGATTGAAGTTGCTCCTCCTCCCTGATTCGCGCCAGGGTCTCCCGGTAGTTCCTCTCAAGGTTGTTCCAGAAGGACGCGGGAACCCCCAGGACCCTCTCAAGCTGAATGGCCGTATTAGCGGAGATAGGGGCCTTTCCCTTAATAATCTCATTAATGGTCTTTTTAGGGTGACCGGTTCTTTGTGCCAATTCCGCCTGGCTCATGCCCAGGGTTTCAATAGTTTCACTAAGGGTTTCCCCAGGGGGCACTGCATAGTTCGGCCTGAAAGCATGTTTCTTTGCTTCAGCCATGTGTGTCCTCCACTTTTAGGATTTTCACTTTATATATTTTCGCTCGGTCAAGGCCGCCGTCCTCTTTTTGAGGAGGGTCTTTATAATCCGGCGTAATCAATAGGCGGTAGGGATGTTTAATGTCCAGAGAGATTTGTCCTGCAAGGTTTCCTGTTAATTCGTGTGCCCGAATCTGGGGCAAGGTCCACAGGGTGTCGAGGTTTTCCGCAGCTTGAAGTTCAAACAAGCGCTGCTGAATCTTTTTTACCTGCTCCGGCCCATATCTTCGAATGAGGGCTTTGTAATCAGAAAATTCCTTTTCAAGTTTCCCGCTCTTAAATGAAATATCCATTCCAGTTCCAACTGTCAAGTTAAATATTAACGATATACGTTAATAAAAATAAATTTTTGATATATAACACTCTGAAATATTTACATGTCCATGGGGTCACATCTTGATTTGTGAATTGTGAGATCCAAGTCGGACCAAGCCGAGGCAACGACCCTTTTCGATGAGCGCAATCAGCGTTCGGCTTTCAGTTTTCAACGAAAAACACTACCCTGCTCAGGTGGCAAAATACTTCTGAAATAACTCCTCGGACCTTTCGGCCCCTTTTTCAGTCACGGGCACGGATTTGGTCTTTGATTTGGGGTTGCCGATATATCCCTTCTCATGCAGGCGGTCCAGGACACCCCAATCCATCCCCTTCCAGGCCCTGACGCCCAATCCCTTTTCTTCAAAGGTCGTCAGATAATGGAATTTCCATTCCTGCACTGGCGACCAACTCCCTTCCCTTTCCCGTCAGCCGATTATCGTTCCTGGATGTGGATGCAGATTTTCTATGAATACTCCTCAAGTTCATCAAAATAATACAAAATGAACAAATATATCATAAAAACAGAACGGCGGATCTATAAAATCTGAATCCCTCCATTTGAGGCAGCACTCAAAAATGTTCTTTCCATACGTATGGAAGTATGCGAGTTTCGACAGAAGACCGGGCCAAGGAAGGAGTGAGTCTGGACAATCAGAAATCGTGAGGGTACTCGGATCACATCTTATTTTGTGAATTGCGGGTCCATGATCGACAAAATTTTACATTAATTCACATTTCAAGATGTATCCCCATTCAGAGGATACAGGCCGAGTGAAAAGGTTCGTTGCGGTTTCGAGCGATTAAGGACGAAATTTTTTGATTTGTAAATCTTTCATTATCTTATAATGCTTATCATTGCCGGTCAAAATCGGAAGCCCGTGCGAGATTGCCGTTGCACCTATCAAAGCATCTGCCAGTTGTATGGAATGACTTAAATAATACTGTTCTACAAAAAACATCGCTTTAACGGATATCTCTTCTGAAATATAGAGAATTTTCGTGTTCCAACCATGAAGAGCCCTGCGAAGATTATTGAGTTCATTTTTATTTCTCATGCCTTGGACTAATTCCATATATGTGACAACGGATATAGAAAAATTCGTTGAATCCTCAATAATTTTATATGCCTTTTTATTCCCTTTCATGTACCAAATGAGGACATCCGTATCGATAACCATTTAGAATCTTCCTTTCCTTAATCCCCGGACATATTCATCCACGTCTTGGACCATATCGTTATCTTTCCAGATTCCGAACAATTCGTTTTTTGTGATATCCTCATTTTTTTCTCTGTAGGGGATAAGTTTTGCGCAGGGCTTACCGCGGAAAGTTATTACAACTTCCTCACCCCTTTTGACCGTATCAAGAAGCCCCTTTGAATTAAACCTGAGATCTTTTGCCGTTGCCTTCATGACTTATCCTCCATTCATTACAGTTTACACTTCGCAATATAAACTATAAGGAGGCCCATGTCAATAACCTGTGTTTATAATATGTTATTTAAGAACAACTTGGGTGTTTTCGTGGCAGGGAACAATTATCAGACTGACCCGCATCAAACGAGGAGTCTCAGTTTTCAGTCCTCTTAAAACTCCTCTAGCTGTTGTCTTGGCACGAGCCGGCATAAAGGCATAAGCGAGAAATAGCGTATACTGCCGATCGAGATACGAGGATACCTATCAACATCCTGAACACAAGGGCGACCGGACAGCTTGCCGTGAAACAAGAACGGTTAAGCCGGAATAAGATATTTTGCAGTTCCCCTTTTTGTCCTTTACGCAAACGAAAAGGGGAGCAGCCTGTTTTGTAGTTCAGGGTATCACGAAGTTATACGAATGGCATTCGTTGCAGAAATTTTCTGATTTACGATGCTGGTGATGACACAGATCGCAGTCAGCTTCCGGCCCGTAATGAGGAGAGTTGTGCGGATTCGGCTTTACGGCCGCAGTCATTTCTACTAATTTTTTAGGCGGGCCGTGACAGGTAAAACATTTTTTTGATGTCACGGCCTTGGGGGCGTCAACGCTCTCATGGCAATCGCCGCAGGACGTCCCCGCAAGGTGATGCAAATGACTTCCCGGGAGTTTGCCCTTCAATGGCACGCCATCTTGATCGTGGCATTCCTTACACCCTTCCATGGTCATTTCGGTCGTTGCCGGGTGCCCCTCGGGGAGCACTCTCTCCTTGGCGTGGCATGCCCCGCAATTCCCCGGTGCTGCGGTTTTATCCCTCTTGGCCTCCGTCCAGGCCGGTTCCGGCGGTGCAAAAAGCCAAATAAGGCCAATGACCGCGAAACAACAGAATACCGGCCCGATACGCGTTAAAGTCTCATGTCGACATTTCCACCTCATCGTGTTAATCCTCAACTCAACACCTCCAAGCTTCTCCTGTAAACCTCACGGTCATGCGTACAGTCCCCTTACCTCCAAGATGACATGCGAGTCCGTTGGTCTTCCACAAAATCATGTCCTGTACCGGCATCCAATGATAAAAGAGATCATTCACGGGTTGCCGCAAGCTCACGAGTTTCTCAGGGAATAGGTCTTTCAGGCGCAAACCGGGACTCGATAGTCCCTGAACGCACACATAGCAACCAACCCCAGACCTGCACGCTTCAGTCTGTGCGATCGCTATCAGTCAGAAAATGGCCTTTTTATCCCTTGGCTGCGCTTGTTCCGGCTGCACGACCGTCCACAAGACACCGTGTCAGGGAGCCACCGCCGACATAATCGCCAAGAAAATACCCGCCGACGCACTCTCCGGCTGCATAGAGTCCCTCAATCGGCTGACCGTCCGCCTGAAGCGCCTGACGATTGGAGTTGACCTTGATGCCGCCAAAAGTCAGGGTGATGCCCGGTTTAAGCGGATAAAGCGCATAGAATGGCGGAGTATCGATTTTGAAGGCCAGCTCTTTCTTGGGCGGGTCTGCCCCAAGCGCCTTTTCGTCCTTGACGGCAGTATTGAAATTCTTGATGGTGCTTGCCATCGTGTCTGCCGGCGCGTTTATCTTTGGAGCCAGTTGTTCCAGAGTGTCGGCCTTGATCGTCTCGATGCCGTATCCGGCAAACTGCTCGATCACAGCCTTGCCTTCCGGCCGATCTGCGATTTTCTGGTCGAATACGAGCGCGACTTCCAGGTCAGGCTGGGACATGGCTGCCTTCCCGTGTGCCACGTACCCTAACGATTCGTCCACGTACCGCTGACCGTTCTTGTTGATCCCGACACAATAGGGAAGTATGCGGAAAGGATTTGCAGCCGCTGTATTCTTGGGGTGCACAGCTCCCACGTGCAACGTGTCGAGGCCTGCCATCTGGACCAACACCGCCCCGACATCCGCCGCCATTGTGTGACCTTCACCCGTAGCCCATTTGACCCCGCGAACCATAGACTCATCAGCCTCAGCCCCCACCCATTTTTCCAGCATTTGCACGTTTGCAGCAAACCCTCCTGTGCCAATGACAGTAGACCGGGCGCGAAGATCGACGAGCCCATCTTTTGTCGCCGCCCTGACTCCAGCGATGCGTCCCGATGAATCCACGAGCAGCTCTTTGGCTTTCGTTTCATAGTATACAACCATTCCCAGACCTTCACACTTGCTGCGCATGGTATCCAGCAGGCCAGGCATCCCTCTGTACCAACCGGGAGGTGCTACGCGCATATTCACATGGTACGGTGGAAACGGTGTCGAGTCCATGAATTCGACGCCATGGCCCATGAGCCAGTCGATGTCCCCGAGTACGTTTTCTGCAAGACTTTCGGTCAGTTTCTTGTCCGCTCGGTATCCACTCTTCTTCATGAAATCCTGAACGAATAATTCTTTTGCCTCCGCGGTATCTTCCTTGGGGGTACAGAAGCCTCCGCCTGCGATACGCGAGTTTCCTCCGGAAAGGATCTTTCGCGCCTTCTCAACCACCGCAACCTTCGCGCCACCCTCCGCTGCAGCAAGAGCCGCTGCCATACCGGCCATCCCATGCCCGAGCACAATCACGTCATAGTTTTTGATCGAGGGCTGTGGGCCGATAAATGTCGCCGCACCGACCAGGCGCACAGGAATCGGAACAACCGCAAGCATCGTACCCATGCCAAGACCATACTTCAAAAAATCCCGACGAGTTACCTTCGTTTGCTTTCTTTTCCCTGAATTGTCTTTATATTTTTTCATTTTTGCTGCCTCCTCCCTCTTGTAATGGTTTTGTTCAAATATTAAAGATGAGATGATGGCAAAATTCCTATTTTTTAGCGTAAAATCATTAGACTTTCTGTGTCAAGACAAATTCAACCTCCCTGATCCACCATCAAGGCATCATCTGTCCTGCGCCTCGCGGGATTGCCTTCGATCGTTCCTCCTTGCGACGTATACGCCTCAGGCGTCACTCCTCCCGCACACTGCAGCGAGATCTGCGATGCGGCACCCCCGGTATAACCGGAATTTCGCAAGCTCAACTTGCAGACATCTAAGAGAATCTCTGGGGGCACATCTTGATTTGTGAATTGCGGTGTCCACACTCGACCAAACCTCATGTATCCGAATTTCTTTCGATACCGCCTCAAAGACACCATCCGGCTCAGACGATAAAATACTTCTTAAACAGCTCCTTCGGCCTTTCAACCCCTTTTTCAGTCACGGGCACGGATTTGATCTTTGATTTGGGGTTGCCGATATATCCCTTCTCATGCAGGCGGTCCAGGACACCCCAATCCATCCCCTTCCAGGCCCTGGCCCAATACCTTTTCTTCGATATTCCATTTGTTCTTTCGCCATATAAAACGCTTTTCGATTGTAACTACTCAGCTAGATAGGCTGTAGGCATTTAGGCTGTGAGGTACCGCAGGAAGGGAACATGTGTGATCACATATCGAACAACCAGGGGATTCCCCAGAGAAAAAATGTATTGTGGAATCCTGTTGTCATGTCGGATGATTATCGGAATATTTACCACTTTCTCACGAACGCGGCTCGGTGTCATGGGGCCAGCCACCGTTCGAACCCTTCCCACTCTACGATTCCCTTACGGTTGCAGTCCTGATCGTACCCAAATGTATCTGGCGATTAGGTCTTAGCACCAGAGTTTATCGCGCGCAACCGCCATTCCGATCAACATGTAGAGGTAAAATAAAAAAAGGCAAGGCCAAACAGGATGACCCTACTTCTAGTATCTCATGATTAATGCAGATAACTTTTTCCTAAAATGCCTTCCAAATCCCGCAAGACCGATTAGACCTGAGCCAAGGAGGAGCAAGGTGGTGGGCACGGGGACGGATTGAAAGTCACCACAGGCATCAAGCTCGACGATCCTTGGGCCGTTTTTATAATATTGAATAAATTCTCCTCTAAAGGATTGAGCTTCAATGGGTGTTTCCAGATTGTCCGTTAATTCCAGATAACTTCTGATCAGGTCATGATTATCAGGATCGGATTGGTGCGAAGGACCGCCTCCGTAATGAAGATCGTCATTAGGGTCTGTATACACCCAGTTGTAAAAGGATATCCACGACCCATTTTCATTTCGGTAATACAAACTGAATGCACTAAATCCTCTATCATTGATATCAAATTCATCAAAGTCATGGTAGGCGAGTAAATTGATGCTCCTAATCGTGACTACTTGATCAGTACTCCACTCAACCCAATGGGTCGTGCCTGCTGAACCGCGATCACCAAATAGGGCATTACCAGTTTCGTCTTTATAACCTCCTTCCTTTCCATCGAAAAATCTAGAGAGGTATCCATTGGAGTATTCCGAACTGAAATCTGAGATAGTCGCATTCTGCCATAAATCACTGTCTGATACAGGGTTGGCCATGGCCATACCGTTCATAACAAAGAAGCAAAAAATAGTAACGGAGAAAGCTAATTTGGTTTTCATTTAAATTTTCCCTCTTTTACATAAATTAAGTCGAAAATCATTTGATGATTTTTGGTATTCATATAGGCAAAGACCATGCCAAATTCGTCAGGAAGCGCATAAAAAATAAAAGCCAAACATATCAGGCGGGTCTGCGTCTGTGTATGACACCGGGCATATTAATAGGCATCTAATTTTCACAAACTATGCAATATTTTTTTACTATTTTGCAAAAATTTTCATATTTATCCATAGCATTTGTGAGCTTTGATCGAAAAAGGATAAGGTGATTGGCCGGAAAAGGCCAGAGACATTTGCTGAAGCCCCTCTGACAGAGATTCTGCGGGAAGGTGCCCGAAAGCGCCTTGCTGAGGCCTTCAAAACCGAATTTGAGAATTTCCTTTGCGAGAACTAGTTTCAAATTCCAACATCAAACCCGATAGCATCAACCTTTTTCACTGTTCGTTTCCGCCTAGCAAAGGGGCGAGGATGATTCTCCCCCCCAGACAGTGCTCACCATGGCATTCAAACTGTGCGAGGCTACACAGAAGAACGGGAGATATCTGCGCGGATTCAATACTTTCATTGGTCTTTAATTTCACAAAATTAAAGATCCACACTCCAACTTTTCTATTTATCAAGCAACAGCAACGGTAGCAAATACTCTATTGATGGACTAGCGGTCACAGCGCCTGGGCGAACCACCATTGCCCCAAAGGGGCCTAATCCTGGATAATACCAAAAAACCCTGGATTCGCGTTGCTCAAAGGAAAAAATATAGACTGCGTCCAATGCGAACAAGTATTCGATATAACGGTCACATGAATATACACACTCCTCAGGGAGGTTCAGGAATGGCCCGGGATGGTTTATGTCGACTCCCTCTATTGTGCACAAATGAGTGTATTCCGATACGCTCGGGAGGCGCCACTTCTTCCCTGCTTCAAATGAGTACCCCTCGACAAAAAAATACTTAGGATTCTCCGGGTCCAAATTTAATGAGGACGCCCACCACGACTGAAAATTCCAGTTGTCTATCGCACTCACGTAATCTAACCAAGTCAACCGCATGTCATCATCGTATATCATACGGTAAGCCGCGGCATCTCCGACGCCATCGTCATAAATGGCAAAGCCGATATAGGTTAACGATGCCTGGACCGGGCTTGCCATGCCAAATAATATCAGGCCGGCTAAAATACCTGAAAGCCTCCTCACTTTCATATCTTAGCCTCCTTTTCGCTATATGCTTACTCTTGGGGGATTTGAAGTGTGATTAAATGAGGCGGCGCAAACCCCGCAGTATCAGAATCTGCATTCTGAATAATCAAAAAGAGAAGGGTTGAAGCCGTAAGCTTCAAACTTTCTTTTTGCGCTTCCAAAATAATGCCTATTCATTGTCTTCCATCATAATTAGCCCTTCTGAAAGCTCAGGCCAATCCATTCGTCGCTTTTCAGGATAATTATATGCTTCATAAGTAGTCTCTGTTCCAAGAATATTATCTATTTTTTCCTGCACAATTTTCTTATCTTCACTTGCCAGCCATGAGTTCCAGTCTTCATTGCTTTGCCAGGTACTTATAACTATATAATTTTCCGGGTCAGTGATGCTTCTTAACGTTTCTCCTGAAATAAAGCCAGGTTCTTTTGATGCAAGTATCCTCAAACGCATCATCAAGACGACGATGTCATTTACCTTTTCCTTGGGAATCTTTCTTCTAATCAGGATTTTTACAGACATTTCATTCCTCCTTATTTGCAAAAAGGGTTAATAAAAAGCCGTAAGGATGATAGATACTTATGCAAGGTTTTTAAATATGAGGAAAGTTATTTAAAGTCTATTAAAAATTAGACAAAATCCAAGTATGAATGTCAAGGTAAAACTCGGAACGACTTTAAGAATCAGTTTCCAAGGTATCAGAATATGTATTCTGAGTATTCCCCTCAAACATCTCCGTTGTCTTTTTAACGCTCAGGCCGATTCAACTAGCCGGGGTGGTTAGACAAAGGATCGTCCATATTCGAAATGTTCCTGCCTCCGGTTTGAGCGTACGCCGACAAAATAGTATCGACCTAAAACCACCATTAAAATGCTACCGAGTATCATTGTGGCTGAAACGACCAGACGGAGAGTGACGGCCTCAGACAAAAACAGGTCTCCTCCCAAGGCTGCAATTACAGGAACCACAAGTTGAACCACGGCTGCCTGCGTAGCTGAAAGCCCTCCAAGCGCAATATACCATCTGGCATAAAGAAAAAGCATTAAACTGGCAAACCAACTACCGTTTGCAGACGAATCAGTTTTATCACCATGGATTTTTATGATCGCCAAGAGAACAACAGCGCAGGACAGCAATCGTATAACAGTAAAACTGCAGGCATCTATGGCATGCTCTCCCAATGCCAATCGTCACAGCACCCAATATCGGCTGAACCTGTCAAGGACTATTCTGCTTTTAACCGGAGAGGCCGATTTTTTAAATTGAGAAAACTGGCGAAGATTTCATCCATGCTTTATCAGTGAGGACACACAGGAGGTCGTCGTTTGGAGCAGGAGTATGCTCTAAACTCAAAAATTACGGTTAAACGCCATTGGGTGGATGGTATTTCGGATTGATGGACGGAATGACTTATGGGACATTGTCTCCATCTTCAGGGTAGGCTACGGCATTTTCTTTTGCGGGAAAACACGTCGAAAATAAAGAGAGAACAATAAACTTTCATGCCGCGAATATCATGACCAAACTCAATGCCATGAACAGAACCCACGCGGTGGCTATTGCCCTCCAAAAAAAATTGCTTGACCTATAATCCCTCCAATATTTTTCATTTCTACTTTATCTGTCTAATTTTTCAAACAATATCGTGTCAGTTTTTATCATTTCAATCAATTCCCCACCTGATATTTCTGACAGGTAAAACAATGCATTAAAAATGCTATACGTTTACCACTCCTAAAAACGATTCTTTTGCTGTTAGTCAAAGGAACCATTCATTCGTAAAACATAATTACAGGGACGATGAAATGAGCTATATACAAGACCTCCTAATTCTTGTAACGGACAAAGATTATAGCATTCGTAAGAACATAGCGATGACCAAAGGTATTTGTATTTCCTGCGGCAGGAAAGCAGATCATTTCACAGACGCGTCATTGAAGCTTGAATTCGAAATTTCAGGATTATGCGAAACCTGTCAGAATAAATATTTCGGTAAAAAAAAGCCTTCATAACCATCATTAATTATGGTTATTGTTTTGTGATGCGGTTTCTTATTCACCGATGTAAAGGACCCTACCTTGATCGGCTTCTTTTACCCACCCGACTATTTCCAGCCATTGTTTTAAAAATCCATCCAAAAGGCACTTCTTATCCCCTCAACTCACCTCATCGCATCAAAGGCTTCGTTCCAGGTTAATGGTTTTGGAGGGGCTAAAGTGGTTCGCACTAAAGAAATGTATCAGTTTGGAATCATTCCAGTCGACCAGGGTGTTTATTTTTTGAACGCCGACGTTCCTCAAATGATCCACAAATTCATTAATCAACTGTTCACCGATACCCTTATTCTGGTGATTGGGATCAACGCCGATGGTATCCAGGGTGGCTCCTTCCTGGAAAATACCATATTCTCCCAAATAGATTTCCCCCATTACAAACCCCACCACCGTTCCATCTTCTTCCTCAGCCACAAGAGATGCGGGCAAATAATCTTTGGTTTTAAAAAGCTTTTCAAACTTCGTTTCATAGTACTCTGGCCGGGAAGTTTTGAGTACTTTTCCGTCAATCCCAACCACAGCATCAAAATCGTCAGCCTTCATGAGTCTGATTTTATAAGTGCTCTCGTTCATGGGGCCTCCTTTCTCTTTAGAATAATATTTTGAGATCAGATAAGGAAAGTTGGAAGGTTAACTGCCGTTTATCGGAAGACCTTTGCTCCAAACGTAAAACACAATTTAAGTTTCCGGGTCAGGGTTTACATTTAGAAAAAAAGTTAAGGGAATATCATTCCAAACGCAGGTAGGGGATTGAGGTATTCGACTGCCATCTTAAGCAGCCTTTATGTCTTAATTGTCCCTGGATTTTTTTTTGATGTCAACATTTAAACGTTGACAATGGTTTTTTGGTTCTTAAAAAAACCTTATTTGTTCAAATAATGGACAAACAGGCAAAATACTCAAAGTCCAATAATGCGTTCTTCGGCAGGCTCAACTCGATTGACAGGGATTTACTCTCACCGAAAGTGCAGATAATTTTCACATCGCACCTTCCCGTTTTGGGTGCATCTTTTCCCCCATCTTTTATCTATTAAATATTAGTATATCAAAAATTTAACCAACTTTTGAAATTTTTTTCATGGTATGAAATCGC
>CAZXWJ010000053.1:0-21056 GCA_964644375.1 uncultured Desulfobacteraceae bacterium
TGTATAATCTTTAACAGTTGGTTTTTGAACTCCTTGTTTATCCAAAAGTTTTAATATTGCTTTGTTTTCTATTACATAATCAACACTTAGATCAGATCGAATATAATTTTTAAGAGATGCTTCATCCGTGTTAATATTTTCAACGTAATTAACTAACGGTATACTTTCTTCAAATAAATTAACTATTAATAATTCAAATGTCAATACATTTTCTAATAGAGTCTTAATTGTACTTACATTTCCTGACACTTCATAAGCAGAAATTGCAACTAGCATAATATCTTTCATTTGTCCAAAGATATCAGCATTTTCTTCCCAAATATCATCTATTAAATCTACCAAATTGTTTGCATCATCTGTTATCACATTATCCATATAGTAATTGTATGGCAAGCCTCCGACCGATCCAAGGGTTCTTTCATTAAAGTCAATTGCGGGGCACTGCCCGAAACCCTGCTGGAATCGGAACTCTTCGGTCACAAGAAAGGGGCATTTACAGGGGCGGTAAGCGACAAGCTGGGACGCTTTCATCTGGCCCATAACGGAACCCTTTACTTGACGGAGATCGGCGATTTACCCTTGGCACTTCAGGTCAAGCTTCTGACCTTTCTCGATGATAAAAACGTTTTTCCCTTGGGCAGCACAAAAGGTTTTGCAGCCGATGTAAGGATTATCGCCGCCACCCACCACAAGCTGGAACAGATGGTCAAAAATGGACGATTTCGTGAAGATCTTTTTTTTCGGCTCAACGTCCTCAGGATTCAGTTACCCCCCCTGCGGGAACGTGAGGGTGATATCAGACTCCTTCTGGACCATTTCCTGAACTCCTTCACCGACAAATTTCATAGCAACAACAACGGCTTTTCCACTCGCACCCTCAAGATCCTTTTGAATTACGAATATCCAGGAAACGTACGGGAATTGAAAAATATCATTGAATACACCGTGAATATGTGCCGGGAAGGGAAAATATACCCTAAACATCTGCCCTCTTATCTCACGGAACCGCAGCCCGACCTTGTGCCCTTTCGTACCGAACCTTCACCGGTGCCGGCTCTGGCGGATCCTGACCAGAGGGAATCAAACTCCGAGGACTTGAGACAAAACTGGCCCGAACTGGAACGAAGAATGATCACCAAGGCCCTCCTGAAAGCCAAAGGACACAGGACCAAAGCGGCACTCTTGCTGGGGTGGGCCAGGAGCACTTTGTGGAGAAAAATGAAGCACTACGGAATCGACGAATAATGCCGAAAAAACTTCTCATTCCTTTGCACGAAGACGATGTGGCTCCTCGATTCGACCTGACCACGGAGGTGCTTGTCGTGGAGCTGGACAGTGACGGTAAGGTCCGGGATAAGAGGGTGTTGATTCTCCCCCACCCGTCATCGGAGAAGTTGTGCCACCTTATTCTCACGGAAGGCATCGAGGTGCTCATTTGCGGCGGCGTCGAGGAGGAGTATTTCAACTATCTCACCTGGAAGAAGGTCCTCGTACTGGACAATATCGTTGGGTCGAGCCGCGCCGTCGTCCAACGCTATGTTCATGGCAGACTGAACGCCGGCGACCTGTTGAAATCCGGGATCACAGGGCCGGGTTTGGGCTCAGGCCCAAAAGGAAAGCGATGACGGGAACCCGAGCATCCCACGGTAAAGCCCAAAGGGCGGAAAATATATACGATTCAAATTGTTTCATAGTTGTTTCATATCGTTTTTTTTTGATTCGATAAAAATTTAAACGCCTAAACCTGCGCCACAACAACTCGAAATAATTAGCTTTAATTATTGGCCCAACCCTTGCTGTATATTTAGTCACACATTCAACAGAGGCCCGCTTCATGGGCCCAAAACCGACCTTATCCCGACATTTAACGTATTCGACTACTTGGCCCCGGTTATGACTCCAAAGGTATTGATCATCGAAACCGATTCCGGTTTTCGACTCAAGATTGCGCACCATTTACGCCTGGCATCCTTTCAGGTCTTCGAGGCCGAACAAAGGACCGATGCCATGCGCTACTTGGCCGCTCATGACTTTGACGTGGTTCTCCTGGGTCTGGAGGGGCTCGAACATGAAGGGTTATCCCTGCTGGGGACCATCAAAAGAATAAGGCCTGCAACCGAAGTGATCACGATAAACGGGCACAAGCACATGGAACTTTCGATTGAAGCGATGAAATTGGGGGCTTTTGACGACCTTTTGATCCCCTTTGAATTGGAATCCCTGATGAACAGCATTCGCCTTGCCTGCGAAAAAACGTCCCGCAAGGATACCTGCTAGTGCCAGGGGCTATCGCCTGAACGGATCATACCTTACAGGGCACTGAAGACACCATCTATTAACCGGTTCACGAATAAAATGCAGTAACGCCAAAAGCTTCGAATGATAGGGGGGATGGATGAACACCGAGAACTTTGCCTTGAATGTGAAAGCAGAATGTGATTGGAAAAGAATTGTCTTTCTTATGACGGGACTAGTGCTTTTCGTGATTGTCTATTGGGCGCCGCCATGGCCCGATGCCATCGATCCCTTGGGGAAACACTTTGCCCTGACGAGGGAAGCCAAGGGGGCACTTGCGGTGTTTCTGCTGGCCGGCACCTGGTGGGTGTTCGAGGTGGTACCCATCGGGGTCACCAGCCTTGCCATCGGCGTTCTCCAGGCTCTTTTTCTAATCCGTCCGGCCAAGGTGGCCTTCAAGGATTTCATGGATCCTTCCGTCATGTTTATCTTTGCCTCCATTGTCATTGGCCTTGTCTTCACCAAGACCGGATTGACAAGGCGATTGGCCTATAAGATGCTGGTTTTAGTAGGAGAAAAAACCAACATGATTTGCCTCGGCTGTTTTGTGGTGACCTCCGCCCTGGCGCATATCATGGCTCATACGGCGGTAGCCGCCACGATGTATCCTCTGCTGGTTTCCATCTATGCCCTTTACGGGGAGGGCCAAAGAAAGACAAAATTCGGGAAAGCCCTTTTCATGGGCATGGCTTACGTTGCCGGTGCAGGAAGCATTGTCACCCTGCTGGGAGCGGCCCGCGGAGCCGTTGCACTGGGATTTTTCAAAGATATCACGTCCCAGGATATCGGTTTTTTTCAGCTGTCATACTATATGTTTCCCGTGGGATGGCTGATGACATTTCTGCTGTGGATTTTTTTCATGGTCTTTTTCAAGCCTGAAAAAAAGAGTATTCCGGGATTGAGGGACAGGGCCAGACAATTGAATCAAGACCTGGGGCCGATCACGAAACAGGAAATCATCGCCGTAGCTATTGTTTTCACCTGCATTATCGTTATGGCCCTGCGCTCTTTCATCCCTGCGCTCAGGGCCATAGACAAAACGGCTATCATTCTGATTTCCACGATCATGTTCTTTGTAACAGGCATCATGGACATCGACGATCTCGAAGAGATCCCATGGAACATCATCCTTCTTTTTGCCGGAGCCATGAGTATCGGCTTCTGCCTCTGGGAAACCGGTGCAGCCAAATGGCTGGCGGTCAACTGGCTGACCATATTTCAAGAATCGAACTGGTTTGTATTCGTGATGAGTATTGCCTTCTTTGTTATGATGATGACCAATTTCATCATGAATGTAGCCGCCATTGCCATTTCCCTGCCGGTGGCGCTCGTGATCGCCCCCTACCTCGGTGTGGCCGGAGAGGTGATTTTATTTTCCTCCCTCGTGACGGCCGGCATGCCCTTTCTTCTTCTGGTGGGCGCCGCCCCGAACGCCATCGCCTACGAATCAAAGCAGTTTACAACGGCTGAATTTTTTCTCTACGGCATTCCGGCAAGCATTATCCTTATGATTGTGGTTGGGTTCGTTGTTTTCTTTCTCTGGCCTCTGATGGGAATGCCGATCACCGTAGGTGGATAAACCGGCCCGATTGCCGGGCAGCGTTTTTCGTTTTTGAAAAGAAGTTGTCATGACCCACAAATAGCTGAACACGTTACAAGTTATTAAGATCGACACGGCTTTCGGGATATGCTAACTTTTCGACATTAAAAGGCAAAGACAATCAGTCGCAAGAGGCATCACGGGGTACCCCTTTGAGCAAAAATAAACGAGAGGTCCAGAGGCCCGGGCAAAACTTTGCAGGACGTCTCAGCTTGACCTTACAGTTGCAAGGTTGGGGGAACGTGATGGGGTGCGTCTGACAGGGATTGAACGCGATGAAAAAACAGTTGCGACGAGACAAGATGGCCCATGTGCCCTATTACAGTTCATTGATTCGGAACATGTTCCTGACCATTATCACGGTATCCTTCATCCCCGTTTTTCTTGTCAGCGTGACTATTTACTTACAGTTTCGAAATGCCTACCGTGACAGAGTCTATGCCCACCTCCTGGAGCTGGTCATTAAGCATGAACAGCAGGTCGACAGCTTCCTGAACGCAAGACTTGCCGACATCCGCTATTTGTCAAAGATCTTTGGATACGAGAACCTGAGCGATGAAGTTTTTCTGAAGGAAAAACTTCAAACCCTTCAAGATGAATACGGACCCGTCTTTGTGGACCTGGGCGTCATCACATCCCAGGGACGACAGGTGTCCTATGCCGGCCCATTTAAACTCGGGAAGGCCTCCTATTCAGACGCAGAATGGTTTCAAAGGGCCATGACTAACGAATATGTGATCAGTGACGTCTTCCTTGGCCTCCGTGGCCTACCCCATTTCATTGTTGCGGTAAAAAATCGGCAGGGATATGACCCGTGGTTTCTCAGGGCCACCATCGATTTTGTCGCTTTCAATAACCTCGTGAAGAGTATCAGGCTCGGGACCTCCGGGTTCGCGTTCATCCTCAACAAGGCCGGCAAATTTCAAACTCCTCCCATGGTGAATATCAGCGCCGAAGAAGGCTGTTATGGTGGCTTCTTCAGTTGCGATGAAAACTTCAGCCAGGAAACAAATATCGAAGAGCGCCCTGACGAATCCGGTAAACGAAGTATCTATGTGACCGCACTGCTCAAGGAGCGAGACTGGGTTCTGGTCTATAAGCAGGAGACGGCGGATGCCTTCTCCGACTTATTGCGAGCGGAAAGGATCTCCTTGATCATTTTTATCTTGGGCGGCCTTGGGATTGTCACCATGTCCATTTTGCTTTCCATTCGAATGGTCAGCCGGATTGTCACGTCCGACAAAGAAAAAGAGATGATGAACAAACAGGTCATTGAAAGCGGAAAGCTGGCCTCTGTCGGTGAATTGGCCGCAGGGGTCGCCCACGAAATCAACAACCCTGTCGCCATCATGGTGGAAGAAGCAGGGTGGATTGAGGATTTGATGTCCGAGAACGATTTTTCGCCTAACGGCGACCTGGAAGAAATCAAGCGGGCACTCACGCAAATCAATGTACAGGGAAAACGCTGCAAAGATATCACCCAAAAGCTGTTGAGCTTTGCCAGGGGGTCCGATTCCAAGATCCGAAATCTCCAACTAAACCATATTATTGAAGAAGTTTACGATTTATCCGCACAAAGGGCAAAGTACGCCAATATAGAAATCCACAAAATCCTTCAGGAAAATCTCCCTGAGGTTTCCGCCTCCGAAACCGAGATGCACCAGGTCTTTCTCAATCTGGTCAATAATGCCCTCTACGCAATGGAAAAATCCGGTGGCTTCATTGATGTGACCACATACGTCAAATACGGAAACATCGTGATCGAAATGGCGGATACAGGTCCCGGAATACCGGCAGCCGTCCTGGAAAGAATTTTCGACCCCTTTTTCACCACAAAACCAGTGGGACATGGGACCGGTTTGGGACTCTCCATTTGTTATGGTATCATAAAAAAAATGGGTGGACAGATCGAGGTGGAAAGTGAAGTCGGAAAGGGCACCACCTTTCGCATCCAACTCCCCATTCCAAGTCCGGAACCTGACGCAAAAGAAGCCTAAAATGACCTTTTACACCAACTAAGGAGGACGCCCCATGTCTTTGGCAACGATATTACTTGTGGATGACGAGGTCCCTTTTGTGGAAACCATGACCAAACGATTAACCAGGCGTAAGATTGAAGTCGTTCAAGCATACAGCGGCCCGGAGGCCCTTGAAAAGCTCGAAGAAAATTCAAAGATCGAGGTGGTCATTCTTGATGTCAAGATGCCGGGCATGGATGGCAACGAAACGCTGAAACTGATAAAAACAAAATTCGCGCTCGTGGAAGTGATCATGCTGACCGGACATGCGACGGTGGAGTCAGGTATCGAAGGCATGAAACAGGGGGCCTTTGACTACCTGGTGAAACCGTGTGATCTCGACCTCCTTATATCCAAGGTAAAAGAAGGCGCAGCCAAGAAACGGCAACACGAAGAAAAAATTCTTCAGGCGCGCATCAAAGAAATCACCTCCAGACGGACCTGATCGGGGCGGGTATGACTGAAGAGAATGAAAAATCTGCACCCATCAAGCTCCTCCTGATCGATGATGAGCAGGAGTTCGTAAATGTGCTTGCCAAAAGGCTGGCTAAGCGCAATATCCTGACAACCAAGGCCTACAGTGGAAAGGAAGGGATTCATGCGCTGAGGGACCAGCACTTTGATGTGGCGGTTCTGGACTTGAAGATGGGGGATATCGACGGAATCGAAGTTCTTAAGATCCTGAAAATCATGGATACTCGAATGCCTGTCATCATGCTGACCGGGCACGGTTCCCAAGAAGCCGCTCACGATGGATTGGAAGCCGGGGCTTTCGATTACTTGACCAAGCCCTATGATCTCCCTGAACTGGTCAAGAAGATTTTTGGTGCAGTAAAAAAACAGGCTCAATCATGGACATGAGGAAGGAAGAAAAATAGAATCAAAAAAATTCGGGTCCATGATACGGCATCGTATTTGAGCTCATATCCGCGTAGTCCGATCCATCCCCTATGATTGGAATTCACAGGATGGCCGTTCAATGGAATTTTTGCAGCCTCATCCTGATCTCTCCCCCCCGCTCTTCGAGCTCATTGACACTAAAAGCCGTCTGCCTGATGATCTTTTCGGCCTCATCTTTGGTGTAGTAATGAGGCCTGTTGATCCGGCCAAAAACCAGGAAAATGCGATATAAAAGCCTCTCCCGGGGCTTCAGGGAAGCCTTCCACCGCTTCGGGTCTATCCCGGCAGAGATATGAGCGGGATCCCATATCCATGCTTCACCGCCGTTTTTGAGCACCCGATAGGATTCACGCAAAACCGTCTCCGGATTCTTCAGGGTGTGGAGCATGCCGGTACTGATAACCATGTCAAAGGTCCGGTCTTTAAAGCGAAGCCTTCCTGCATTTCCGGTCTCGAATACCACGCTTTCGGCGACATCTGCCTTGATTGCATTCTCCCGGGCCGTTCGGACCAACCGGCGGGCCAGATCGATTCCCACCACTCTCACAGAAGGATTTTTCGAAGCAATCTCAATGGGTAGATATCCGGGTCCGGTCCCCAGGTCGAGCATCAGACCTTCCTTCAGGTGAGTCAGAATCTCTTGTGCAATCAGGGGATAATAAGTTTTGACGACCATTCCGGTTGCCTTCACATACAAGGAAGCAAAAGGCCCCGGGATCCTTTCGACAAAAATTCGTCTCTTCACCTTTGCCTGCCCCTGCCGCCCCCTCGTCCCGACCCCATACCACGGCCTTTACCTCTCCCCATACCTCTGCCTCCGGGCATACCCGCTCCTCTGCCACCGCTCCTTCCACTTCCCCGGCCCTGCCCCTGATAACGGTCTTCGATCGGGAACCTTCGAGCGGTCTCCGGATCCTTGGCGGCCCGTGCCACCTCACCGACCAAGCTGCGAACGGCTTTGGAAAGCCGTGACCAAGCGTTCAGAACCAAAAAAGTACCCGATTTAAAGGCGGTTTCGGTCCTTCCTTCCGACCGGTCTTCATTTTGGTTTCGGCCAGTTGTGGGGGCCTGTTCCGAAGAATTTTCCTCGTGCCCTTGGCGGGACGCCGTCTGCCCCGGTTTCAGGGCTTCTTTTGCGCCCAGATAGGCCTCCAGAGTTTCATAGGCGAGATTGATCTCCTGGAGCTTTTTTTCCGCCCGCTCCCTTAACCTCGGCTTTTCGTTAAAACGATCCGGATGCCACACATTGACCAGGTCCTTATAGGCCTGTTTGGCCTCATCCATAGTGACCTGATGGTTCACCTCGAGAATTTCGAGGCTCTTACGAATGTCCATCAATCCTCTCTCTCGGGCAGTAAAATCTTCCGTTTTTCAGGGTCGCTCTGCCGCCGGTACAATATGGCCGTGTGTCCAATCATACCCACCACCTCGGAACCGGTCCCACTCTCAAGAACGCCCGCTATTTCGTTCTTCTGATCCTTTTCTTTAAAATCAATAAACTTCACTTTTATGAGTTCATGTTGGTCAAGGGCCTTTTCCGTAGACTGGTGGATCGCCGCAGTCAATCCCTTTTGACCGATAAACACGATGGGCTTCATGCTGTGTGCAAGCCCTCTCAGATATTTTCTTTGAAAGCCTTTTAATTTTTCCATGATCTTCCTTTTTGTCACAGTTCAGGTGAGGTCCCGCGCCCAACACCTCTTGTCGCAGGGGGAGTGGGCACGATACTCCCTTCAAGAGGCCGGCAGTCAATACTTTCCACTTGTTGGGTCCAAATTCAGGGGTGTTGCGGGAACCTGTTCGATCTGCCCCTTCAGGTCAGATCAAACCCCTCAAACGGAAACGAGATTCGGACACTCAAAAGGCATTCGCATCATCATCCACGCCCTCTCCTTCAATGTCAACAATAAGGGAGATTTTTTCAATGGTCCCTCCTTTTCAAAGGGCCTCTTCCCTTGACACGGAACCCTGATTCACCTATGGTCCCGGTATTCTTACCGTGTTTTCTTCCCGAAGGGGGGACAGATGCTTCATCCGCCGGAAATTGAATAGATCATGCGATCCTCTCGACAAAAGGGGCTGAGCCTCTTCCTTTGCGCCGTTCTTCACGGACTGAACCACGCCCTTCAGCTTCTCCTGCCTCCCCTGTACCTTGCCATCAGAGAGGATCTTGGTCTATCGGGTCTCAGCAGGGTCATGCTTCTGGGAACCGTCTATTTCGTGACCTATGCCGCCAGCGGCATCCCTTACGGTTTTCTGAGCGACAGATTCAACAAGAAAACCATCCTGGTTTTCGGCACGCTGGTAAACAGCCTGGCCTTTCTGATCGCGGCCTCCACCCATTCATACCCGGTCTTTGTCACGGCCATGATATTGGGAGGAATCGGCGGAGGAAGCTATCACCCGGTGGCAAATGCCCTCATCGCGAATCTCTTTAGAGGCGCCATCGGACGGGCTTACGGCCTCATAGGCGTGGGGGCGAGTCTGGGGCTTTTCCTGGGCCCCTCTGCGAGCGGGTACCTCGGTCAGGCCTTCGGCTGGAAAACGAGCTGCATTGTCTTTGCCCTTTTCGGCTGTATGGTGGCCGTCGCCTTTGGACTCATCATGCCCCAGGAGGAGCCCGAACCTTCTCCGGAAGGCCACGTCACCTTACCGGTAAGGTCCTTCCTGGTGGCCCTGCTGCCCGTGATCCTGGTGTTCGGCATGCGGGATTTCTGCCTTTATGGGACCATGTATCTCACCCCGACCCTGGCACAGATGGACCTGGGTCTGTCCCAAAAGGCGGCCGGCATGCTGCTCGGCCTCATGAGTCTTACAGGGGTCGTCTCCCAGCCCCTTTCCGGAGCCCTTTCCGACCGGTTCGGACGACGGAAAATGATCGCCATTTTTCTTGCATTGAGTGGGGCAACCGTTTCCGTCTTCCCCTATATGGACAGCATAACCGTTTTTCCCCTCGCTTTTTTGGCCGGATTCATGCTTCTCGGAACCGTCCCCATGATTGATGCGGCCGCTGCCGATATTATGCCCCCTTCCGTTCGGGGAAGACTCTTCGGAATCCTGATGACCCTCGGGATCATGTTCGGCGCTGTGAGCCCTTACATGGCGGGCGTCATTCATGATTTAACCGGTGGATACCCGTTTGTCTATCTGATCATAGGGGTGGCCGGACCCGCAGGAGCGGCCATGTCCTTCATGATCCCGGCCCAAAAATCCCACATGGCCTAAAGGATACCGCCCTTCTGCCGTCCTCTCCCATTTTTTCGAGTAAACGCGATCTCATTGCCGTATTTTTCCGTTCTCCAAGATTTCGAAGCCAAGGTTAAAAAGAGTCTTTCTTATTCAGTGGCCTTTGTCTCCGGAACGGTTCAGGCCTTTTGTTCTGCGGGCCTCTCCCCCTTTTTGCAGGGATCTACACCCGGGGGGAAGGGCATCTGAATCAAGGTTGACAAAGTCACCGATGTGATGAAGATTACCCAAAACGAAATTTTCCACACCTTAAACACATTGACCGTCAGCACCGTCCTGTTTATACTGCGGGACACAATTGACACTGAGAACCGAAACAATCAAGATTGCAACTTGGTTCCTCACGCGGTTGAAGGCGCAGCCGCTTGAACGTTGCTCCCCCGGCGCATTGTTCAATATGATGCCCCTTCGAAACACCCCTCATGATACCGCCTTGAACCGAAAATGGGAAAGAATTTGGATGAAAGGAAAGGTCATTCCTTTGAAATATCGCTTTCTGTCTTATTTGGTCATCTATCTCTTTGCGCTCACGGTCTTCCACCCTTTCGCATGTGGGGCAAAAGAGGTCCCTGCCGCTTGCAGGACTCTTCCAATGGATGTGAAAGAGAAGGGTTCCTCTCCTTACAAAATCGACATTGACGGGCTGGTCGTTCTGAAGGGAAAGATACGCCCCGGAGATACCCTTGGTGCGCTTTGGGCCCGGTATGATGCTCCCCCCTCGGTTATCCATTGCGCTATGAAGGAGGTCTGCAAGGCATTCGACCCACGAAAAATGCGGGTGGGGGATCATTTTACCGTATACCGCGAATCCAACGGTGGCCCTCTTCGTTTCTTTATCTACGAACTCAACCCCCTGGATTATCTCGTGGTGGATTTTTCTAAGGACGTAAACGTCTACAGAGGACAAAAAGCGGCAGGAAAAAAGACCCGCGCCGTGAAAGGCACAATCACGGGCTCTCTCTGGGACAGCCTTTCATCTCATGACCATGGCAAGACGCTCGCCCTCAAGCTCTCTAGCATCTTCGCCTGGACCGTCGACTTTCGTCGCCTAAAGAAAGGAGACGAATACTCCGTGGTTTTTGATGAAACGCTTGTGGACGGGAAGTCCGTCGGCATAGCCGAGGTGAGGGCGGCCCGGATTACTCGAGGCGGAAATAATTTTTGTGCCTTCCGTTTCGAGCAGGATGGTGTGCGGGGTTATTATGATGAAAAAGGCAACAACCTGCGCAAGGGTTTCCTTAAATCTCCTCTTCAATATGGACGCATCACCTCCCGCTTTTCCAGGAGCCGGCTGCACCCCGTCCTGAAAAGGCCCATGAAACACCTGGGGACCGACTTCGCCGCCCCGACAGGGACTCCGATCATGAGCGTTTCAGACGGGATTATTAGCGCCCGCGGCCGCGATGCCGGCCGTGGCAACTATGTCCGGGTTCGGCACGCCGCCCCCTATGAGACAGAGTACCTCCACATGAAACGGTTTGAAGCAGGCATCAAGAAAGGGGGCTCAGTGAAACAGGGACAAACCATAGGGTACGTGGGCAGCACGGGGCTTGCGACCGGCCCCCACGTGGACCTGCGACTTTTAAAAAACGGAAAATTCGTAAATTTTTTAAAAGAGGACTTTCCTCCGGGAAAGCCCTTACCTGCCCGATCCCTCTCGTTTTTTCAAGAAAGCATTGCCACCCTTAAAGCCGTCCTTACAGGAAAAGAGGGCATTTTTGCCCTTCATCTCGATATTCCTTGCGAGGACAGGGAAGAAAAAACGGGACTTAAAGGGTCGCCTGTCCTGACGCGTATAAAGGCACTTCCATCGGACATCGACTGATCCATTTTGATTCATTTTTACTGTCATCCTCATGAAAAAAATAACATTTCAAAACCGGAAAGACCCCGAGCCCCAAAAGGCAAATTCTCCCGTATTCTGCCAGATTACTTCCGCCCTCAGCGCTCCCTGCTGCACCATTTTAGAAAGCATCAGCGACGGCGTTTTCACGATTGATCTCAATAAGAGAATCACATCCTTCAATCCCGCGGCAGAGACCATAACGGGTTTTCAGGGCGAAGAAATTATAGGGCAATATTGTTTTGATGTCTTCCGCGCCAACATTTGTGAAAAGAGATGTGCCCTGGACGAAACCCTGAGCTCAAAAAAAGTCAGGGTAAACCTTCCCGCCCTGATTATTACCAAATCAGGCGAGCAGAAACCCATCAGCATCAGTACGGCTATCCTAAAAAACGAGAACGGCCGGATCATCGGAGGCGTCGAGACCTTTCGAGACCTCTCTGAACTTGAAAGACTTAAAAGACAATTGGCTCGAAGCTACACCCACGAAGATATTGTGGGGCGGCACCCAAAGATGCAGGAGATCCTCTCATTTCTGCCGGATATAGCAGAGAGTGAAAGCCCTGTACTCATCGAAGGCCCCACAGGGTCCGGCAAAGAACGCATCGCCCGCGCGGTCCATTCTCTGAGCCCCAGGAAAAAGGGACCATTTATTGCCGTCAACTGCGCGGCCTTGCCCGATGCCCTTCTCGAATCAGAGCTGTTCGGTTATGCCAAAGGCGCATTTACAGGCGCCATGAAAAAAAAGCCGGGCCGGTTTTTGCTGGCCAACAGAGGGACTCTATTTTTAGACGAAATCTCCAGCACATCCACAGCCTTTCAGGCCGATCTCCTGCGAGCCCTTGAAGATGGTGAATTTATGCCCCTTGGCGAGACCAGGACCGTTAAAGTAGATATCAGGGTGGTGGCTGCCGCCAACACGAATTTAAAAAAATTAATGCAGGACAAAAAATTCCGTGAAGATCTCTACTACCGCCTGAATGTGGTCAAAATCAGCCTGCCCCCATTGAGAGAAAGAAAAGAGGATATTCCCCTCCTGATCGAACACTTTATTCAAAGATTCAACATCATCAAAGGTAAGGCCATTCAAGGTGTGGCCCCTGAAGTCCTCTCCCTTCTGATCGATTATCCTTTCCCCGGCAATATCCGTGAGTTGGAAAACATTGTCGAATATGCCTTTATCTCCTGCAAGGGCCGACTGATCGGACTTGAGCACTTGTCCAGGGACCTGCTTGACGGCTCAAGGAACAAGTGCGGTTACGTCCCGGAAGCGCCCTCCCCCTATGAACACAAAGAGATGCTTAAAATCCGCACCACCCTGGATCAACACGGCGGCAAACGGCTCGAGGCGGCCCGTTCTCTGGGAATGAGCCGGACCACGCTGTGGCGGAAGATGAAAAAATACGGCCTCACGGCGCCACAAGAATGAAACAAATTTGCAACGCACCATGAAACAGTTTTACAAGTTGCAACGCCTGTCAGCCTGCCCCCTCCTCAAAGCCTTAGAGCCACAACTCAAATAATTGTTTTTATTGTGAAAAAAATCACCGCACATAATTTTCATTCTGGCATGACCGTTGCTTAACCTATTGGGGATGCCAACGTGTGGCATTGAGGGTTCGGTTATGACCCGGGATAGGGTGCGCCGGTTGAAGAGGAACGACGCGTGAGCTTGAGACGCCCCACACAGATTTTTTTCAAAGATATAAGGGAAAAATGAAGCTTGCTATTCCACTATTCAGGAAAAGGGTGTCCCCACATTTCGGCTCCTCATCAAAAATTCTTCTGGTGGAGACTCGAGGGTCAGCTATTTTTCAGGAGGATATCAGAGATATTGGAGGGGAAGGACCTCAGGCTATTGCACAAAATCTGGTGGCTTTGGGAGTGGAAAAACTTATCTGCGGAGGGATCCAACACCATTACAAGGACTGGCTGATCAGAAAAGGGATCAAGGTGTTGGATAATCAGAGGGGGGTAGCCAAAGAAATTATGATTAAATACTTAAAGACCACATAAAATCTTGCAGCGATTTTATCAATTGAAGGATGAATCTGCGGATTAAAAAAAAATTTAAGAGAAGAGGTAGAAAACATGGAGATGCATACGGCACAAATCATCGCGTTACTGATCACGGGCCTGGGCGTAGGATTTGCTTCAGGTCTCTTGGGCGTGGGAGGATGTTTTATCATGATCCCGGTTCAATTCTGGGCGCTTAAATCCATCGGCGTGGACCCGACCATTGCGATTCGAATCGCCTTTGGGACCAATTTGCTGGTGGTCCTGCCCACGGCCTTCAGCGGGGCCATGACCCATCACAAAAAGGGGGCGGTCCTCTGGAAAGCGGGGGTGACCTTAGGGATCACCGGCGCTATCGGGGCCTTTTTCGGGGCCTTTATCGCCTCCCATCTGCCCGGGAGGGTGCTGACGATTGCATTCGGAATCGCCGTGATCCTCGGAGCGTTGCGGATGCTCACGGCCAAGCCGCCGAAAATCAACGAAGAACCATCAGAAAGTGTGGCCGCATTCATTCTGTGGGGAATCCCGCTGGGCGTCGTCTCCGGCATCGTAGGCATCGGCGGGGGCGTACTCATGATCCCCATCATGGTCTTTTTCCTTAAATTCAAGATGCACCAGGCCGTAGGCACATCCACGGCCCTGATGATTTTTACGGCCATCGGGGGATCACTCTCTTTCCTGATAAACGGTCTTGGAGTCCAGGGACTGCCACCCTATTCAACGGGGTACATCAACTGGCTTCAATGGATACTCCTGGCAGCCTGCAGCATACCGCTTGCCGTTGTTGGAGCCAAGACCGCACATATATTGCCGGCCAAACAGCTCAAATACCTCTTTATCGCGGTGATGTTTTACATGGGCCTCAAAATGATCGGCGTTTTTGCATGGCTTCACCTTCCGATATAGCATTCGGCCCACCATTTTCACTAAAATTTTTCAGGATATTTTATATCGACCCCCTCCGCCCCACTATTCAGGTTTACGAGGAGGGGGTGAAAAATTCGGTGCCGAGGATTCCAGGAAGGGGCTCTCCTCGCCCTCCCTCTTCAGAGGACATCTATCCTGACACAGGGACGCTATAAACCAAGTGCGGCAATCACATCTTCCATACCACCCAACTTTTCGAGTGAACTGCGACAGGGCTTTCCGGTGGTCTCATCCCATGAGATAGCGTTAAAAAAATTACGAATCATGGCCTTATAGTCTACGGTAACGCCCTCCAAAGGCCCCTCGGTTTGGGGGGGGGCACCAACGCATCGTTCGGGTAGTTGGAAATCGATGGGGCTTAATCCCTCACGCAGGTTGAAGGCATGCCGCATATTAAAGATCCTCAGTCCTGCACGCCTCTCTTCCTCGTCGCCGAAAGTCCAGCCAGTTACTGGTGGTATTAACTTTAAAGAAATATCCTGCACTCCGGCAAAGCCTTTAAACAGACAGAGACCGGCCGCATTGACAATTTCCTGCTCAACCGTGCCTTGAAGATCCGGTTCTCCACTGCCTTCGGGATTGTACTTGGCAGGACCCGGCAACTGCAACTGCCGAAGACCTATCCCGCCTTTGACGTGGCGGGCCGGAGTGGGATCGATGGCATATGTTCTTGCCAGGCCCGGACCGAGTTTAGGATCGTGCATAGGCACTTCGACACCTTTTACGGTAACCAGATATTCAGACCCCTTGCCAAGCTTTTCGGCTGCCGCAGCCGAACCAAGGGCCAACAATTGGCCGAAGGCCGTGCTTTGGTCCGCCATCTCCTGAGTCGCCTGCACGATGGCCTGGGCATTACCCCAGGTGAGTTCAATGCCACCGGTCTCCTCTTTGGTCAGTAAACCGTTTTCATAACATTCAATGGCCCAGCTCACCGTACCGCCCGCGGAAATAGTATCCAATCCGTAAATATTGCAGATATGATTGCATTTGATAAGGGCTTCGACATCACCATTGAGCATCAGGGATCCAAAGGCGGCAGACGTCTCGTATTCCGGTCGACCCGTTTCACCTACCGGCCATTTGCCGTCTTTGACATCATAGATGGCGCCACAGCCCATGGGACAATTGGCACAGGCATACTTTTTAATCCTGTATTTGGGATCCATGGCAAGACCGTCATAAGCCTTGACAGCCTCTTCATTATAATCGACAACGCCTATGCCTCCCCAGTTCTTTACCGGAGAATCGCCGCTCAATGCCGAACCCGCCGTCATGCTGGTGGTACCGAAAGTTGAAAAAACGTCTGCCATTTGCGCTGCCGGACCATTTTTCATCGTGTCCAGGATATCTTGGTTGATGGCTCTCAACTGATCGGCATCGGCCACCGGTACGCTGCCCGTTCCCCGCACAACCAGGGCCTTTAAATTTTTTGAACCCATGACGGCCCCGCAGCCACCTCTGCCTGCCGCTCGATGACCATCGTTCAACACCGCAGCCATGAGAGACCGTTTCTCGCCGGCCTGACCGATCAGGGCGGCCCTGAGCTTGGGTTCGCCCAACTCGGTCTTGAGGTCTTCCTCGGTTTCCAGGACATCTTTTCCCCATAGATGGGATGCGTCTTTGATTGCTATTTCGCCGTCATTAATCCATACATAAACAGGGGTTTTGGAGACCCCAAGAAAAAAAACGGCATCAAAGCCCGCCTTTTTAAGCTCAGGTCCGAAATATCCGCCGGAGTTCGCATCGTTCCACCCACCGGTCACCGGCGATTTGCAGACGACCGTATAGCGACCGCTAAAAAGGGCGCTTGTACCCGTTAAGGGGCCGGTGGTAAAACCCAAAATATTGTCCGGCCCCAGGGCATCTGCACCCGGTTTCATCATTTGGAACAATATTTTTGCTCCGAGACCGTAACCACCGATAAAGTGTCTGGCCATCTCCTCTGTAAGCACTTTCTCCTCATAACTCCCCTTTGTTAAATCCACAAAGAGCATCTTTCCACGATAACCGTTCATATTTATACCCCCGTTTAATAATGAACACTCAAACGCTGCCAATGAAACGAATTCCTCTCTTTTTTATGGGTATATTTGGTTTACTTTCAATTATACCCTGAAAGTCTAAGGGTCAGTGATTTATGTTTTCGGGACCATTTCTAATAGGCCTGTCCGATCTTTCTTTTTGCTGACGCCATAGATCGTCTGACGTTCAGGTGATCAACGGTATAAAATGATTCGTCTTCAAAACCGAAAACCATTTGATGGCATAAGGAGGGAAAAATGTCTGCAGATCCAGGGAAGGGCTGAAATTTTGCTTGAAGCAGAGACCAAATAGGCGATTTGGATCGGGGTCCGTATCAATCTGCGCGCGCTTGCCCTTCCTCCTGAGGCGGATAAACCCACCAAAGGCGGGTAAACCTCTGGAGGATCTGTCCGCCTCCAGAGGGTCTGTGGCAAACATTATGAGCACTTATATCTCATTTTGGCAAATCCGTCCGGACTAGCAGGGATCGGGACCGGAATCCTCCCCCGGATCCTCTTCACGCAGCATGCCGAAGATAAGACCGTAAAAGCTCTCGTCCTGGTTCATATACTTCCAACCCAATTGTGTATAGCAATGTCGGCAGAGCTGGATCTGCCATGCATATCCACGAAACCAGGAATACCCATGTGAAATTCTATCGAGCCCAATGCATCCCGGAGCATTCCTGAAACAACCCAGCTTAACCAGGTAGCCCAGATTGCCAAAGGAATAATCGTGCCGGCCCCGAACCTCGATCTTCTCAGACACCTTTGCGACAACGTGTCCACAAGAAGCGCAGACAAGATTCTTACGCCCTACTTTTTTCGCATATTCATCCTCGAAAATAGGCAGCCGATCTTCCAGGTAGGTGAGATGCTCCGATTCACCCCAGGAAAAATTTCCTTTTGCCCGAATATCCTCATTAAGACCCATATCTATTTGATTTAGTTCCATATATAAAATATCCATAAAAATAAAAGTTTCATAAAAGCCATGGTTTCACGGCATGATTTGCAGATGAATCAAATCACGTTTTTTTTAGATGGTCAAGTGATGGTCATCGATACGACCGCCCTTCTGTAACGCGGCGATTATTTGATGAGCCAGCCGATCATTTGATCCCAACTTCTAAGCAAGCTTCATTTTGGTATTTTGTCAATTGCTTTCAAACAGTTGCCATGGTCCGATCCGCAAATAAAACGGAGAAAGGCAATGATAGAAAAAGCAGGTAACGATATCCGGCATTAGAGTTTCTTCGCAAAAGGCTTCCGCGTTGAAGGTTTGCCCTTAAAAGATATTCTCGAGGTTCGGCTGATCGAAATGGTGTGATTTTTTCAGGGGAAAATCTTTTCAGGAATGGTTTTATTGAAAACGGTCTTCTTTCTCGTGATGCCGATATCTTTTTACTGTCGGAATGTTCGATGCGCACCTCACGTGCAAATAGAATCCCATTCTGCGATTGGCAGCTCCTGTCTGCCTTCCTCACACATCGAGATAACGGATATTGCACCGCATAACTCGATTCAGGAGTCAAGGGGTGTCCCCATTTTTCAGCTGACAGGCATCACCGCCGCCAGCTATTTAAATCCGACGCAGCCGATTTTGTCAGCATGCTCAGATTTTCTTTGGAGTTAAAAAGTTTTTCACACAGCTCACACTTTCTATATTGAACAATTTCACTGGCCTTGAAGCCTAAAAACGACGCCATGTTTGTAAGCCCCATGGTCCTGATAAGATGATACAACACATGGGTTTCTTTTTTCCGAAACAATGCTTCAATGTTATCATTTCGAAGGTTTCCAAGATATAAAAAGTGTGTATTTGAAAAGCGATTTGCCGCGTCACAACAGGCAAACATGTCCAGTTCCGGAGAAAGGTACGGATTCATTGGACACACATTGGGTCGATAATCAGTAAATACCCGTTGACGTTCAAATTCACCTGCACGGCCGAAATAAATGACAGGCTCCGGAAAGAATTTCAAGTGATGATCCCGCAGAAACTGTTCAAAAGAATCATCCGTTTCTGAAAAATCAGTAACAAAGGAGATAAAATAATCAAGACCCTGTTTTTGACAGCTTAACGCCGCGTGAACGATGTTTTCACGGTTAATATGTTGCTGATGCCACCGACTGTAACTGAGCCGTAATTGCGACAAACCGTTCGACATCAATTCTGAAACGACGCGATCTGCATGTTCCCGTGTCTTTGCCCAGTACCCATTGGTCACAATTCTTGAATAGATCCCCTTTTTTCTGCAGAGCTCAATCAATTTGCAGATATCATCAAAAAACAAGAGCGGTTCGCCTGCTGTAAAACTTATGCCCGTGACATGACAACAGGCCATCTCTTGAATGATATCTTTCGCTCGGTCAAAGTCCATTTTTGCGATTCCCGGCGACGCGCCTGCGGCCACACAATGACCACATCTAATGTTACATTGAGTTGAATATCCAAATGCTATTTGTCGAACCGGATTCATTTCAATAAGCGTCCTTATAAAGTCCCCTGATGCATGTTCCAGGTAAAAAACGTTCCATCGATTCCGATGCAAAGATCGAGGAGTGTTCCCTCTCACACACCAAGATAACGGGCTGCACCGCATATCACCAATCCCGAATCAGGATGCGGCCCGGTTTTCCTCACCGGCTTTTACCGGGGCTTTCGACTTGCCCCCTTTACTGACCGGTTCTTATTTTGCGCTGACGGTCCTTTATTGCCCTGATCTTGTGTCCCTTCTTCTTGTGGGGGGGCAATCTCCAACCTGAAAGCACACCATCGCTTCCGAATGTTTTGCGGGGATGAAGCCTCTTGCCACATTTCGAGCAACGATAAATTTGCTCGCCCTCAGGAACAAGATCTTGTTGATCACACCAGTCGTCCATACACTCTCCCACACTACACGCTCTATCTTAGGCCAAGAAAGCCAATAACGCCGACCCTGAAAATTTCATCCGGGGCCTGAAAACGAGATGATAGGCGTAGTTCCCTTTTCGCAGAAAAGGGGTTTATTTCATTCGTAACGCCGGCTTGAAGCCTTTTGCTCAGGCGGCCTTCCTGATCATGCCTTCCCTGGTTTCCGCAACTTCCTTGCTTTCAATATACTCGTCAAAAGACATGAACCGATCGATGACCCCACCGGGAATAATCTCGATAATCCGGGTTACCAAGGTGTTCACGAACTCGTGGTCATGGGAGGTAAAAAGGATCACCTCCGGGAATTTGACCAGGCTGGCATTTAAGGACGTGATCGCTTCCAGGTCGAGCTGGTTGGTGGGTTCATCCAGTATCAGGACATTGGATTCGGAAAGCATCATCCGTGAGAGCATGCAGCGGACCCTTTCCCCACCGGAAAGCACACTGATCTTTTTAACGGCCTCTTCCCCTGAAAAGAGCATGCGTCCCAAGAAGGACCGGGCATAATTCTCGCCCTCCTCGGGGGGAGAGAACTGCATGAGCCACTCTACAAGGCTCCGGTCGCCGTTGAAATAGGCACTGTGTTCCTTTGGAAAATAGGAGTGGGAAATGGTAACGCCCCAACGGAAAGTACCGCTATCGGGTTCCAACTCCCCGGCCAGAATTTGAAAAAGGGTGGTCTTGGCCAGGCCGTTTTCGCCCACAAAGGCGATCTTGTCCCCACCGTTCACAATAAAGCTCACGTTGTCCAGCACCTTTTCACCATCGATGGTCTTGCTGAGTCCCTCCACTTCAAGAATCACGTTGCCACAAGGCCGTTCCGGCTTGAAGCGAATATAAGGGTATTTTCTTGACGACACCGGCATGTCCTCAATGGTGAGTTTCTCCAAGAGCTTCTTTCGGGAAGTGGCCTGCTTCGATTTTGAGGCGTTGGAACTGAACCTCTGGATAAAAGACTTCAGCTCATCGGTCCGGTCGGAGATCTTCTTGTTTTCCGCCCGTTTCTGTTTCAGGTGCAGCTGGCTTGCCTGGTACCAGAAATCGTAATTCCCCACGTACACCGAGATCTTACTGAAATCGATGTCTGCAATGTGGGTGCATACCTTGTTCATGAAATGCCGATCGTGAGATACCACGATGACCGTGTTCCGGAACCTGTAGAGGAACTCCTCGAGCCACGTAATGGACTTGATGTCCAGGTTGTTAGTGGGCTCGTCAAGAAGCAGGACGTCCGGATTTCCGAACAGGGCCTGGGCAAGAAGCACCCGCACCT
>CAZXWJ010000054.1:0-20795 GCA_964644375.1 uncultured Desulfobacteraceae bacterium
AAGTCCATGCGTCCCCGGAGGGAACGGTCAGATGTAAATTCTGGGGTATCGGCGGAGACGGTACCGTCGGGGCCAACAAAAATGCCATTAAAATTATCGGCGAAAGCACAGAGATGTTTGCCCAGGCCTACTTTGCCTATGACGCCAAAAAATCGGGAGGGACAACGGTATCGCATCTCCGTTTCTCGCCCTATCGCATTCAGTCCCCTTACTTCCTGACCCAGTCCGATTTCATTGCATGCCACAAGCGTTCCTTTGTGAATCAGTACCAGATTCTGGAAGGTATCAAGAAGGGGGGCACCCTCCTCCTCAATTCCCCCTGGACCCTGGATGACATGGAACGCGAACTTCCCGATCATATGAAGCGAACCATCGCCCAGAAAAACCTTAATTTTTTCAATATCAACGCGGTGAAGATCGCCGAGGAACTCGGGCTTGGCGGACGGATCAATATGATCATGCAGGCCGCCTTTTTCCAGATCTCCAACGTCATTCCGCCGGAAGAGGCCATTGGGTTGACCAAGGAAGCGATCAGAAAAACTTACGGTAAAAAAGGCGACAAGATCGTCCAAATGAATATCGACGCCGTAGATAAGGCCATCGGTGCTCTGGAAAGGATTGAGGTTCCCGAATCCTGGGCTACCGCAGGACAAGATGCCTATCGAAGAGAAGACGAACCTGAATTTTTGACGAAGGTCATGAGGCCCATGCTGGCATACCAGGGAGATAAACTCCCCGTCAGTGTCATGCCGCCCGACGGCATCTTCCCAGTAGCCACGACCCAGTATGAAAAGCGGGGAATTGCCATTAATGTTCCGGAATGGCAACCGGACAACTGCATTCAGTGCAACCAATGCGCCTTTGTCTGCCCTCATGCCGTTATTCGCCCGGTACTGACCCATGAAGAGGATCTTCAGGATGCGCCCGCGGACTTTGTAACCGTGGAGGCCAAGGGCAAAGAGCTGAAAGGGTTGAGATACCGGATTCAGATCAGCCCCCTTGACTGCACCGGCTGCGGAAATTGCGCTCAGGTCTGTCCCGCCAAAAAGAAGGCACTGGTCATGAAAAGCCTCAACAGCCAGACCAAGACCCAAATTCCCAACCACGTTTTTTCCACCGAACTTCCCAGTCTCGGCGACATGATGCCCGTTTCATCGGTAAAAGGAAGTCAGTTCCGGCAACCTCTTTTCGAGTTCTCCGGTGCCTGCCCCGGATGCGGAGAAACGCCTTACATCAAACTCATTACCCAGCTTTTCGGAGACCGAATGATGGTCGCCAACGCCACCGGCTGCTCATCCATATACGGCGGTTCGGCCCCCAGTTCTCCCTACTGTGTGAATGAAGAAGGTCACGGACCGGCCTGGGCCAATTCTCTGTTCGAGGATAATGCAGAATATGGTTTCGGTATGGAACTGGGGGTGGGCCAAAGACGTGAGAAGCTGACCGATCTTATACGAGAGGCCCTGGAGGCTGATTTTTCGCAAGATCTGAAGGAGGCCTTTCAAGCTTGGCTCGACAACATGAATGACGGGGAAAAATCCAAGACGACCGGAAACCAAATCATCGAGAAAATTGAAGCGGAAATAGGCACGGCGTCAGATCAGAACTCAGCCCTCCTGATAGGGATACTGGAACGAAGCGATTATCTGACCAAAAAATCTATCTGGATATTCGGAGGAGACGGGTGGGCCTACGATATCGGTTACGGCGGCCTGGACCACACGCTGGCCATGAACCATGACGTGAACATCCTGGTTCTGGATACCGAGGTCTACTCCAATACGGGAGGGCAGGCCTCCAAATCCTCACCCAGGGGCGCTGTGGCCAAATTTGCGGCGCGGGGCAAACCTACCCGAAAAAAGGACCTCGGTCTCATGGCCTCCACTTATGGGTATGTGTATGTTGCATCGGTCTGCATGGGTGCGAATAAGAACCAACTCCTTAAGGCTCTTATCGAGGCGGAAAGTTACGACGGTCCGTCATTGGTCATCGCGTATGCTCCCTGCATCAACCACGGCATCAATATGAGCCGCAGCCAGGAAGAGGGGAAAATGGCCGTTGAATCCGGATACTGGCCGCTCTATCGGTATGATCCCAGACTCAGGAGGCAGGGGGAAAATCCCTTCATCCTGGATTCCAAAGCCCCGACGGGTGATTTCAAAAACTTCCTGATGAGTGAGGTACGGTATTCGAGCCTGACAAGGACCTTCCCCGAGGATGCGGAGGCCCTTTTCAAAAAAGCCGAGGAAGATATGAAAGAAAGATACGAACTCTATCAGCGGATGGCGACTCAGGGAGAATGACCGGTCAGATTGAGACCCCGAAAACCTGAGCTGACAGCTTTTTAGATCGTAGCGCCTTCGCGCCGGTCGACAGGAGCCGAAGACCCCTGCAGCAAGAATCGCTGCAGGGGTCTTTTTATCCCCTCACGCTTTTTGTTATCACAGGGTTAAAATGCAAAGATTGATGCAAGGCAGGGAAAAACCCGTGGTTCAGTCTGCATCCAGGTCCCTGTGATTCGGCATGGGGAAGCCCTGAAGCCGTTTAATTTCACTCACACTGGTCAGATCATAGCTTATCGGGGTGATAGTAATTCTATTTTGCTTGAGGTGATAGGCATCCGCATTCGAGCCCTTCTCTTCAAAAGACGTTTCACCCGAAAGCCAATAATAGACGTTACCCCTGGGATCCACGCGACGTTCGAACCGCTCGACATGCTGGCTGACGCCCTGACGGGCGACAGCGACCCCCTTGATCTCTTCAGGAGGCAATGCAGGGATATTCACATTAAGGGCCGCGCCTTCTCCCAGACCGTGGGTCATGATAAACCTGATGAGCTCCCGGCTGAAGCGGGCAGCGAATCGAAAATCGGGGTTCTTCCGGGTATCGAGAGAAACGGCCGCCGATTTTATGCCCAAAAAGGCACCTTCCGTCGCGGCTGAAACCGTTCCCGAATACAGCACATTGACCCCCACATTGGCCCCCAGGTTGATACCGGACAGGACTATATCGGGAGGGTTCTGAAGGAGTTCCTGGACACCGATCTTCACACAGTCGACCGGAGTTCCCGAAACGGCATAGCCATAAAAAGCGCCGTTTCTCCGAACGGTCTTGACCCTCAGGGGCCTTGTCAGGGTGATGGCATGCCCGACGGCACTTCTTTCCGATTCCGGCGCCACGATATCGAGATCAAAATCCCTTTTCAATTCCCGATAGAGGGCCTCAAGACCGGCCGCATAAATGCCGTCATCGTTGGTCAAAAGAATCCGCATATTTTTACTCCTCTGTAAAGTCCATATATAACACCTATGCCTTACCTATTGAAGCCCAATTTGCATATCATGCCTTGATGGTTGATCAACGGTGCACTTTTCATTGCTTCTTGGAAGAATCTAAAGTATAAAAAGTAAAATAAGCCATGTTAAAACTTTAATCCTTCGATCCCTAGGCTCTCTGCCGATCTTTTTCACCCGGGACTTACCGATTTGGAATCCGATACCAAAGAAGATATCTATCACAGGGAACTGGACACGCTCCTCAGGTTCAGCGCTGTGATCAATTCTTCTCTCAAGCTTGAGGAAGTTCTCGACATCGCCATGAAATGGGCGGAGGAATTCATGGATGCCGAAGCCAGTTCAGTCTACGAACTTGACGAGGCAAAGAAACAGTTGTTCATACGACTCGCCAGAGGAGAAAAAAAGGAACCCATTAAAAACATAACCCTGAAGGTTGGAGAGGGAATAGCGGGCCGTGTTGTTCAGACCGGCAGACCCATGGTCGTCCAGGACGTTGCCGACGAGAAGCATTTCAGCGATCAATTCGACAGGTTGACCGGTTTTAAAACAAGGGCTTTGATCAGCGTGCCCCTCATTCACAGAAACAAGTCCATCGGGGTACTTCAGGTCATCAATAAAAAATCCAATCATCCCTTTTCCGAGAACGATCTCGAGCTCTTGACCGGAATGGGGCGTCAAATCGCTATGGCCATGGAAAATGCAAAACTTTATCGCCGCCTCGAAAAAAAATGGAAAATGACCACACAGGAACTCAAATTCACCCAAGACAAATTGATCCGCGCGGGTCGCCTGGCTGCCATGGGGCATTTGGTTCAAGGTGTCGCCCATGAGATCCGCAACCCCGTCATGACCATCGGCGGCTTTGCCATGAGAATCAAAAAAGGGCTCAGCGAAACCAGCGAACTTCGGAAGTACATCGATATCATCATGGATGAATCGGGACGACTCGAAGACCTGGTCACAAAAGTCCACCAATTCACAGAAGTGCAGTCTGCCGAATTAAGCCTCCGTCACCTCTGCCCGGTGATAAGAGAAGTGCTCGACAGATTCAAGGCAACGGCACAAGACCATGGCGTCCGGATTATCGAAGATCTCCCGCTAAGCCTCCCCCCCATCCGAATAGACAAATCCCAGATGGTCATCGCGCTCTCAAATGTGGCTGAAAATGCCCTGGAGTCCATGCCCGGGGGCGGCATGCTTTCCTTCAAGGCATTCAAGGCAACCGACTCGATATGCATACAAATATCCGACACGGGAAGCGGAATCGACTACGATAAGATGGATGCCATTTATGACCCTTTTGTTACTTCCAAAACACAGCGTGTCGGTTTGGGGTTGACCATGGTGCACCAAATCGTTATGAATCATCTTGGTGAAATTGACTTACAAAGCGAATTGGAAAAGGGCACGACCGTAACCATTCGATTGCCCCTGAGCAGGAATTCATTGAGACAGGAGCCATGATGAGGAAGAAACGCATGGGTCATATCTGGTTATGGCTGGTGTTCATTCTTATTGCTGCCGCCCTTATTCTGGGAGCCTATTATATGGGAAGGAAGAAAGGCTCCTCGGAACAAGAGACGACCATCGACGAAACGGTCTCCGATGCCCAAAACAAAACCCCGAAAACGGACGAAATCCAGCCCGAAATCCCTGTTGAGGAAGAGCCGGTGGCCGATCAGAACCGAACCGTCCGTGTAGCAATCGAATCAAAACCCCTTACGCCGGAGGTTATGTGTAAACACCTGAAAAAGGATGTTCGGGATTTTTTTCGATATTTGGACGAAAGAAACTATATCCAACACCTGGAAGACGGGATCAATACCTATGACCGTTTCAAAAAAATGATAGGGAAATTGTCCGCCCGGCCTCCCATTCCGGCAGGTGAAGGCATCGATCCGGTGATTATGAGCAAGAATATCTATCACTTCTTTCGTGTGTTGGGCAAAAACGATCTTCGATTGATCAAGGAGGCCCTGAGAAACGAAGCAGATACATTGGAAATGAATATTGATCTCTTCTACCGGTGGCTCATGCTCGGAGACAAGTGTCCCGACCCGGAAGGCATCAGGCCCTCAAGGGAAGTCGCCTACCAGTATGCGGGATTTTTCCTGAACACCATCGGAGGAAGATCATATCTCTTTCGTCGGCCGACGGCACTCCGCCTGCTGGTCAGCTACTATTGTCTTCAAATTATCCACAAAGCGGACAAGGACGGATTGAACAGTTACGGATTGGATTTATTTCCGGACATTACGTCGCTTCAACATGAAATGGCGATACATTCTGAATTCCTTTTTCACAATGAATATCTCCGCCGGCTTGAGGATATGTCCAACTATTACCTTGAACGCAGATAATCTTCCTCTTGAACTTCATGGATAATGTGGTTCAACGGCATCATAATCACCATACAGGAATAGTTGAGGCAGCAATGTTCCATAGCGTTGAATCAATCTTCAGGAGCACTTGCGGCTTTTTCGATCCTAATGGCCTTGAAGGATTGGATAACACCCTTTTCTCTTAGGACGTCACCTGCATTTCTGGCCTCTTCCTCGCTTTCAAATTCTCCGATATAAACGCGGAACCATTTCTCTCCGGCCACCATTTCAGCCACATGGAAGGCCTTTTGTCCCTGGCCGATAAGACTGTCTGTCAATCCTTCGGCATGGGCCTCTTCCCGAAATGAACTCACATGAAGAAAGTAGAAAGCTGTCCCGTCTCCCTTTTGAGCGGAGGGATCGATGCCGGGGACCTCAACGAGCCTTACGGCATATTCGGATATAAGGCCCAATCCCTTCAACACCTTCCCTTCTTTGCAGGCTTCATCTTTTGAAGGATATTTTTCAATGTAGACGCGAAACCAACGGCCTTTGTTCTTAATATTCTCTTTTCGGAAAAAGGCACGGTGACCAAGCTTTTTCAGCTCGGAAACCACTTTTTTCGCACCGTTGATATTTCGATAGGCCCCGACTTGCAGCGAGTAGAACCTTTTCTCTGCCCGGGCGGGTAGGCTCAGGCAAAGGAGGACACTCACTAAACCCGTCAAGAGAAGCAGGAGTCCTGCCCGGTTAAGAGTCCTCCCCGGGAAAGGGCGAAGATTATTCGAAGCGACCATGTGACGTCTTTTCCTCATGTTCTGTTGGTGCAGGGAATTTCATCCCTGCCGCTCACCGGCCCAAGAGCGATGGCCGAAAGGCCCTTAACCTCGGTGCCGCAATTCTCACTAATGAACTTCGTAGGTCATGTGGTTAAATGAAAACATACCCACACCGCAGGATAACCGTTTTGTATTATAAAATTGATTGATGCGAATGCCGGTCATGGGAACCCCTTTTCAAATGAGGTTAAATCTAACCCGCTTACCACAGGAAATCAATCCCGACTTTCTCTTCCCGGGAGACTCCCATACGTGTGAAATCCACATCTTCACATAGGGCAATGTGCCCACGAATCAAAACTCCCTTAAAGCATGCGCGCCGAGACGGTTCAAGACCCTGCGCGCATAGAGAAACGAAAACAAGGCTGCGCTCCAGGTAATGGAAAAAATACTCCACCAGACCCCGAGCAAACCCCAATCAAACACCTGGGTCACCAGGTAGAACAGGACAACGGGAGCGACGATTTGCCGGACAAGGCCGATCCAGACGGCAATCATCGGTCTTTTGACGCCCTGCAATGCAGCGACATTGACAAAAAGGATCACATAGGCGTAGAGCACCAGGGCATCTATCATCAGGTATGTGGCACCGATGCCGATCACTTCACGGTCCTCCGTAAAGAGGGTCATTAAAGGCCTTGCCAGCAAAAAAACAAAAAGCGTTCCCGCCGTCATTACCCACGCGCCGTATTTCAAGGCCGTGCCCAAGACCTGCCTCACGCGATCGAAACGCTCGGCACCGTTGTTTTGGGCCACGAGGGCCAGGGCGGCGACATTTAACCCGATCGTGGGGATAAGCACGATCTGCTCAATCCGCATGGCGACGCCGTAGGCCGCAACGGCCTCTTTGCCGAATGCACTGATAAAAAAGGTGATCACAAAGATGCCTATCCCTACGGTCATCATATTGAGGCTAGCCGGAACCCCCTGGGTCACGATGTCCCTGAAGGGCCCGAAGCGGGGCAGGTAATCCTTTATTTTTCCTGAGGTGACGAGTCCGGTCTTGGATACTCGGATGCCAAGATATACGGTACCGATAAGTTGGATCAAGACCGTGGCCAGGGCTATGCCGGTGACCCCCAGGGCGGGAATGCCGAATCCGCCGTAAATAAACCAGGGGTCTAGAATGCCGTTGAGAAAAAAGCCGGCGATCAGAAAGTTTCGAAAGGACCGCGTATCTCCTGCGGCTGTCAAAATTGCATTGAGCATATAGACCAGAAGAAAAAAGACTGTTCCGAAGAAAATGGTTTTCATATAGACCAGCGCTGTCTCCAGATACACATCACTTGCGCCCAGGGCCATGAAGAGGAAAGGAGACGCAAAGTATCCCAAGGCTGTCAGAACAATCGAAATCAGTACGCCAAAGGTTAGGCCCTGGGTAGATAGAAGACTCGCCTCCTTCCGTTTTTCGGCCCCCAGAGCGTTTGCGATCAGGGCCGTAGTGCCGTTCGAGAGACCTGTACCAATAGCTATGATGATGAAAAAAACGGGCAGGGACAGCGACAGGGCAGCCAGGACCTGTGTGGATATCAGACCGCCAAAATAGGTATCCACCACGTTGTACATGGTATTGAAAAAGTATCCCGTGCTGGCAGGAACGGCGAGTTTCCTGATGAGCCCCGGAATCGGTTGACTAATAAGATCATTCGGCTTGGTCATAGACAGTGTTTAAGGAAAAAGCGAAGTCGGACGGTCACGGTCATCAGGCTTCGCTTCTTCTCAGGAATATCTCAAGGCGTTCAACGGCCAGGGACAGAAAAAGGGTCAAGCAGAGGTAAAGCGCCGTAATCGTAATCCAGACCTCAAAGGTCAAATAGGTGGCCGCCATCAACTCCATCCCCTGAAAGGTCAATTCCTGAACGGAAATGACCGAAACGATGGCCGAATCCTTGATGGTTGAAATAAACTGTCCGGCCAGGGGCGGAAGAATTCGCTGGGTTGCCAGAGGCAGGACGACATAGCGCATTTGTTGCCATCTTGAGAGGCCGAGGGCATAAGAGGCCTCCCATTGCCCTTTTTCAATCGATTGAATGCCTGCCCTGACGATTTCTGTAATATAGGCGCCCTCAAAGATGGCCAGGGTAACAAGGGCCGAGAGAAAGGCCGAAAACATGCCGGGCGGGGCAAAAAAGAAAGCCAGGATCGATTGCGTTTCGGGAGAACACGATGCGATAAACGCATCCACACCTAGAACCGCCATGATCTGGCCGCTCAGGAAATAGTAAAAAATAAAAATCAAAACCAGGGGGGGCAGGTTGCGATTCAATTCTACGTAGGTTGCCGCAAGCAGGCGCTTGAAGAGGCTTCTGCTCACCCGGCACGTTCCCATGATCGTGCCGATAATCGTCGCGAGGAACGTGCCCAAGAGGCTCAGTCGAATGGTGTTGAAAAGCCCCTGCATGAGAAGATTGGGGACCCACCGTCCTTCATCGTTATCGTACCGAAAGAGATACTGAGGAATGGCCGACCAGTCCCACTTGTAACTCAGGCCCTTCGTAATTCTGTAAAGCACATAGCCCCCTGCAGCGAGCAGTATAAATGCCAGCACCATGTCAAGAGTTTTGATTTTTACTCTTTTCTTAATCAAGCCAGAACTCTCCATTCGGCGATCGAAACCCCTGCCCCGATCGGTCGTTCACGCAAAATTCACTTGATCCGGTCCTCCCAGTCGAGGGTTTTAAACCAGTAGTGTTTCTTTTCCGCAAGCCATCCCTCCATCGTTACGATCGTGATCCAGTTATTGAAAAAATTGACGGTATCATAGTCGCCTTTTCTGACCGCAAAACCGATGGGCTCTTTGGTAAATACGTCCTCAAGAGGAAGAAAGAGTTTTTCCGGATATTTGACGGACTGTTGGGCAGGAAGGGGGGCGGATGCCACCATGGCGTGGGACTTTCCATTGAGCACTTCCTGAAGGGCCTGAGATTCGTCGTCGAATTGCCGGAGTTCGGCCTTCGGCATAAATTTCTTTGCCGCAACGACAGGCGTTGCCCCCAGCCTTACAGAGATGACGACATCGGACTTGTTGAAATCCGCCAAACTCTTGAAGCCGGCGGCCAGTTCCCGGTTTGCGACCATGGACATACCGGTGACATCATAGGGGATCGTAAAATTGACCTTCTGGTTCCGTTTAGTCAGGATGCTCATCCCGCCGATAATAACGTCGAATTTTCCGGTGAGGAGCGCCGGGATGATGCCGGACCATTTGGTCGGAACGAGTTCCAATTTCACGCCCATATCCGCGGCGAGGCGCGTTGCGACATCAATCTCAAAGCCAATCAATTTACCGGTCTTGTCCTTCATGGCCCAGGGTTTAAAGGTGGACATACCGACCCGAAGAATCCCTTTTTTGAATACCTTTTCAATTGTGCTTTCTCCCACGAGTTGCTGCTGAATTTTTCCCGCCAGGGCCGCCGGCCCGCACAGACTCAGAAAAAACATCACAACCATCACCATTCCAAACACCTTGGAAAACCGCGTCATCATCTTCCTCCTGTTTTTCTGACGGCTCCGCCAAAAGTCCTGCTGCTTCCCTCCACCTTCGGGAGAACTTGTTTACGGTGCCGCCTGTTTCATAACATATTTATGAAAATATTTTCGTCCTGACGCAGAGGTGGTTGGGCCGTTTACAGGATCTGGCTCAAGAAGAACTGCGTGCGCTCTTCTCTCGGCCGACTGAACATCTTTTCAGCAGAGCCCGCTTCGATATTTCGACCCTTTTCCAGAAAAATCACCCTGTCACTTACTTCCCGTGCGAAACCCATTTCATGCGTGACCACCACCATGGTCATCCCCTCTCCGGCGAGGGCCTTCATCACTTCCAGGACTTCTCCGATCATCTCCGGGTCCAGGGCACTCGTGGCCTCATCAAAAAGCATGATTTTCGGCATCATGGCAAGGGCCCTCGCAATGGCTACACGCTGCTGCTGTCCGCCGCTGAGATGGTTGGGAAAGGTATTAGCCTTTTCCGGAATCCCCACTTTTTGCAACAGGGCCATGGACGCCTCGCCGGCTTCCTTCTTACTCTTCCCTCGAACCAGCCTTTGGGCCAGGTTGACATTCTCAAGTACCGTAAGGTGCGGGAACAGGTTGAAGGACTGAAACACCATGCCCACTTCTTTCCGGATTTCCAGCCGATTTTCCTTGCGATCGTCAAGCGGGATACCATCGATGACAATGGAACCGCTGTCAATTTCCTCAAGCCCGTTCAGGCATCGAAGCAACGTAGATTTTCCGGACCCTGAGGGACCGATAACGACCAGGACCTCACTGCGCCGCACCTGCATGGAAAAATCTCGGAGTGCATAAACCCCTTTTCCAAATGATTTATTGACCTTTTCAACCCTGATAATAGGGTCGCCCAGAACCTTCTCTTTCATGTTAAAAGTCTCCGTCGGCTTTATGTCTCGATCCGATAGCGGTTTTCCATACTATAAACCAGCACTGAAAGGGTCACCGTTATGGCAAGATACATGGCAGCAACCGTAAACCAGACCTCGAAGGCAAGATAGGTTTCCGAAATAATTTCCTGACCCCTCATAGTCAGATCATAAATCGCAAGAGTGCTTACCAGAGCGGAATCTTTGACCAGCGATATGGCCTGACCGGAAAGGGGCGGCAAAATACGGCGTACGGCCTGGGGCAGGATCACATAGCGATAAGTCTCAAAGCCACTCATTCCAAGACTGTGAGCAGCCTCCCATTGACCCTTGTGAATGGAAACGATACCGGCACGAAATATCTCCGAGGCATAGGCACCCTCAAACAGGCTCAACGCCAGGACCGCCGACGAAAACCGATTGATATCAAGAATAGGTCCCAGTACAAAATAAATAAAGAAGAGCTGCACGAGCAGGGGTGTATTTCTGATAACCTCCAGATAGCCCCTGGCCAAAACTCTCGCCAGAAAGGAATCCGATAATCGAAAAAGTGCCGTCACCAATCCAAAGGCAAAGGCCAGCACCAGGCTCGCACCACTGATGCGCAGGGTCACCATCAGTCCTCGAAGAAGAGGACCGAACACAAAGGCATTATCCTCAAAGGTAAAGAGATACTTGGGAATCCGATACCATTGCCAATGATAGCCGAGCTTCTCGGTACCACTCGTCAACAACCAGGTCACAATGCCTGCAACGAAAAGAAACTTCAAGATATCAGATAGGGGGGATCTTCCGAAAAAGGACAAAACTCCCGTTATTGTTTTTCGTCCCAATAAAGTATTTGTCATATCATGATGTCTGTTGGATCATGGCGTCCTCCAATCAGGGAGGTGTTTCCAAGTATTAGGTTGGGAAAACAGAACGAAACTTAACCTGTTCTCAGCGCACAAATAAATCGGAGGCACGAATAGGTCATACCGGCGTTGAGAAAATGTGTGCAAACCTTGGCGGCGGCCACATCTATTTAAGAATAGGCCTAATCTCTTGGGGAGTCAAGATGCATGGCAACCCATGGCCCGGCATTTCTTGAACAAGCTTGACATCACATTTCCGGCAAATTATCATTTTGTTATGGCGGATGAATCAGGAAAAATTCATATTCGATTTCATTCTCTGTTCCACGGTAATTTTTTCTGCGCTTCTTTCTCATGATTGCCGACATTAAAGAAGGAAGGATCAATTCGACAGGGAAAACCAAGAAGGCAGGTCGTCATCTTGGGGCTGTCGAAAAAAACCATACCCTACGACCCAATGCGTATGCCGAAAAAAGAAGGCGGCCGAGCCCTCAAAAAAAGGGTCTTCGAACTTCTCAATTCTTCGGATCTTAAGTCCGCGGAGGATACACTCTGCCGGCTTCCGGGCCGCCGGGTCATCAATCCCCTTTTCGCTTTTTTCAATAACGCAGACCCTGCGATCAAATGGGCTGCCGTGACGACAGCCGGCGCCGTAGTCGCGAACCTTGCAGATCAAGATCCGGACGGGGCGCGCGAGATCATGCGCCGCATCATGTGGAATCTAAACGATGAATCCGGCGGTATCGGGTGGGGATTCCCCGAGACCATGGGAGAGATTCTTGCCCGGAACGAAAAACTGGCGAATGAATACGCCCAAATTCTTTTTTCCTATGCCAACATCGAGGCCAACTATCTCGAACATGAGGGCCTCCAACGGGGTCTTCTCTGGGGCATCGGAAGGCTGGCGCAGGTCAGGCCTGAGTTGGCATTGAAGGCCTTGCCCCATCTTATGCCCTACCTTGATTCTCCCGATGCCGCGGTCCGGGGCCACGCCTCGTGGATCATGGGCCTGCTCCTGGCAGGAGAGGCCGGGCCTCGTCTCAAGGTACTCATGAATGACGAATCCGAATTTCAAATTTACGCAAACCACCTTCTCGAATCTCAACGCGTGTGCGATGCGGCGGCAGTGGCTCTAGAACATATCGCACGCTGAATGGAGGCATCTATGACCAAAAAACTATGTGCTGTCTCTCTATTCGTCATTCTCTTCCTGCCCATGTCCTCTCGGGCAGATATTCCCATCACCGAAGATACACAAACCTGTATCGATTGCCACACTTCGCTGAATCCCGGAATCATCGAGGGGTGGAAGAAAAGCCGAATGTCCAAGGTAACCCCGGCCTCTGCAAGAGAGTTTCCCCCCTCCCAACGAAGGGTATCCTTTGAAAGCCTGGAAAAATCCCTTGCCCATTCGGTGGTTGGTTGCGCCGAATGTCACACCCTGAATCCCGAAGATCACCGCGATACCTTCGATCACAATGGATTCGAGGTGCATATGGTCGTAACCCCGAAGGATTGTGCCACCTGCCATCCGGTTGAGGCCGAGCAGTATGGAAACAACCTTATGTCTCACGCCTACGGAAATCTTCAGGACAATCCTGTCTACCGCTCGCTCGCGGATTCGGCAAACGGAAGGCATGCCGTCGAGGACCTTGAAAGCACGGTTTCCAAACCTGATCCCGGAACGGATGCGGAGTCCTGCTTCTACTGCCACGGCACCGTCATCGACGTCAAGGGAAGTATGACAAGGGAAACCGATGACGGAGAAATGACCTTCCCCGTCCTTACGGGCTGGCCCAACCGGGGTGTTGGTCGCGTCAATCCGGACGGTAGCCTGGGTGCCTGCAGCGCCTGCCATACCCGACATCAATTTTCCATTGCAATGGCCAGAAAGCCGCACACATGCTCGGAATGTCACAAGGGGCCGGACGTTCCGGCCTACAAAGTGTACAATGTGAGTAAACACGGCAACATCTTTTCCGCCATGGGTGGAGACTGGACCTATGAGAACGTGCCCTGGGTGCTTGGGAAGGATTTCACCGCACCCACCTGCGCGACCTGCCATGTGAGCCTCCTTACAAACGAAGACGGCGAGGTGATTGCCGATCGGACCCATCAGATGAACGATCGTCTGGCCTGGAGAATTTTCGGATTGGTCTACGCGCATCCTCATCCAAAAGGCCCGGACACGACCGTGATTCGGAATGCCGCCAATCTCCCTTTGCCCACAGAGCTGACCGGAGAGCCTGTGGTAAAATTTCTGATCGATGCCGAGACGCAGAAGGAAAGACAAAAAAAGATGCAAAGGGTTTGTCTTTCCTGCCACGGGAGGAGTTGGGTGGAGGGTCAATTCTCCCGATTTGAAAACACCATCAAGACCACCAACGACATGACCCTGGGTGCGACGAAAATCCTGCTCACGGGTTGGCAAAAAGGTGTTGCCAAAGGCCTTTCCCAAAATGACAGTATTTTCAACGAGACCCTGGAAAAGAAATGGGTGGAGCAATGGCTTTTCTATGCAAACTCCACGAGATATGCCTCTGCCATGGCAGGTGCCGATTACGGCGCCTTTGCTCACGGGCGCTGGTATCTCTCCAAAAACATGGAGGAAATGCTGGACCACATAAAACTGCAGCTAAAGGAGAACAAGTAATGGCGATGCTTTGGAAGCAATTTTTGACTCCTGTCACCAATATGGAAACCGGGGAGGCGCGTGGGTATATCAAAGAGCACAAAGAAGGGACCTTTGTCCTGCTTGATGTGCGTCAGCCCAAGGAGTATGAGAAAGAACGCCTCCCCGGGGCCGTCCTGATTCCCCTGCCGGAGCTGACCGACCGGCTGAAAGAATTGGAACCCATGAAACCGACTATCGTGTACTGAGCCGTCGGAGGTCGCAGCCGTGCAGCTGCGCAACTCTTAGCGGGCAAAGGATTCAGGGAAGTATACAACCTCAAAGGCGGTATCAAAGCGTGGCAGGGTTCCACGGCTGCGGGACCTTTCGAAATGGGCATGATGCATTTCAAAGGCGATGAAACGGAAAAAGAAATTATTCTTCTCGCTTACGGCATGGAAAGCGGCCTTGAAGATTTTTATGTGAACCTGGCCGAAAGAAGCGAAGACGGGGAAGTTACTGAAGTCTTGAATAAATTGTCCCGAATAGAGGAGACGCATCAGCAAAAACTCTTCGATCTCTATCAAACGCTTGAATCCTGGGCTTCAGACCGAAAGGCCTTTGAGTTGCAAAAAATTGAGCAGGTCATGGAAGGTGGCTTTACAACAAAAGAGTTCCTGGAAAAACAAAAAGATACGATGAAAAACGTTCCGGACGTTCTGAGCATCGCCATGATGCTCGAGGCGCAGGCGCTAGATCTCTATCTGAGATTTTCTCAAAGGATCAGTGACGAAAAAAGTAAAAACGTACTCTATCATATTGCAGATGAAGAAAAGGCCCATCTCGAACTTCTGGGTCGACTGATGGAACAAAAGGCCTAACAAAAAAGGAGAACAACACATGGAGAATGATGTTAAGATGTACTCCCTCAGCACCTGCAGTCATTGCAAGGCCACCAAGAAATTCATGGATAAATGCGAAGTGAAGTATGAGTTTACAGATGTCGACCTTCTTCAAGGAGAAGAAAGAGAAGCGATTCTCGCAGATGTGAGAAAATTCAATCCGAAATGCTCCTTCCCAACCATCATTATCAACGAGAAGGTTATTGTCGGATTTAAAGAAAATGAAATCAGGGAGGCACTGGGATTATGAAAGAGGTCGAGAGTCTATATGAGATGTTAAAAAAAATCCAGGAACCGAAGGGGTTTTTCTTTAACAAGGACAAAGAAAGAGTCTTCGATCTCCTAGACGCCCTGCTCAAAAACAAGGAGCGATATGGCTATATGTGCTGTCCGTGCAGGCTGGCCTCTGGGGAAAGGGAAAAGGACAAGGACATCGTTTGCCCGTGCGTTTACAGAGATCCGGATATCAAAGAATTCGGCACTTGTTACTGTAATCTGTACGTCTCAGACGAATGGAACGAGAAAAAAATCTCCCATGAATATGTACCGGAAAGGAGACCGCCGGAAAAATTTTTCTAATCCGGCAAAGGCTCAGCGTTCTAGCCGCTCGCAAAGGGCCGTCCATATTCCCTTGACCGCTGTGCCTCACTTCGAGTCCGCAACATATTCAAAGAGAGATTTCAGTGCATTTTCCGCAACGGGGACATTTCCTCATCTACCTCGGGGACGGGAACGGCCACCTTTTCGGTGGTGTCAAACCGTGGTTTAATAAATATCCGGGTCCAGAGGGCCCGGCTTTGGTTTAACCCCGAAGGGGGTGATGATAGGAACAGGAACAGGAACAGGTCATGTCAAAGCACAAAGTTCAAAGGTCAAATGAATGCCAAAGCCCAAAAGCCAAATGGCAAACACAGCAAGCCTATGCGATTAAAATGCGAGGCCCAGGGTGCTCCTTTCCAGGGATGTGCTCCCAGCCCTCTCCCGCGTTTTGTGGCCTTTGACATTTGAACTTGCGACTTATCATGCAAGGTGCTACGGAAGAGCCAACTGTCAAAAACCTGGCCCTAAGAACCAGATTTTTGACAACGAAATAAAAAGGTGAGAATTGGATTCCTCCACGTCACAATCCAGGAAACGGATCGGTGAATCGAGTGATAGTGCCAGGTTTGTGGCCACAGTGGTCTTCTCAATTACTCTCTTTCCGCTGGCGATACTGATGATCACAACAAATTCTCCCTGTTTTATTTTCCCCTGTTTCAGCTATTTGAAAACCTTGAATAACGGCTTACAACACGGTCATGAAAAAGGTGTCCTATAGCCAGTCGTTAAAACTAAGGGGCACCCCTTTCTGATGGATCGGGCTTTCCCTTCTCATGTCTTCTCTCCTTGACCATGTAGTCATGAAGGGCCTCCTGCAAGGTCTCTGCAGCCAAAAAGGCGCAGTGCTGATCCTCCTGCGGGAGTCCCCCCAGTACTTCCAGTATGGCTTCGCCCGAAATTTCCGTAATTTCATCCGGGGTTTTCCCTAGACTCATCTCTGCAGCAAAGGACCCGCACACCATGCTTGAACCACAACCGTCCGTTTGGAAAGAGGCCTCTTTGACGGTTTCCTCTTCAATGTTCAGGAAGATTTCCATCGTATCGCCGCATACCCCCGTCAATCGCCCATATCCTTCAGGTCTTGTCAAGGCCCCCATATAAAGGGGCTTGAGCCAGCGTTTAAAGGCCTTCTCGCCATAGGCATCCTTAGTCTCCTGATGAATTTGGGTCTCCAATTCTCGAACGAAATCATTAAAATCCTCAACCATCTTATCCTTATTGCTCCTCTACCGAAAAACACTTGTCGCGAAGATCACTGTCAGGAAAACAGGTACTACGGAATTGGCAATCATCAATTGAACAATACAGGGAAACAGAACAACCAGGTATTAGTGGTCGCAGATATTGTCTCCCGTGACCAAAGCATCAGCGAGATATTGATTCACCAGTGCCTCCGGGGCATCCGCCGGCGCCCCGATAATCACTTGGATGCCATTCTCATTGAAAAGCTGCTGAGCCCTGGTTCCCATGCCGCCGGCGATAATCACATCGGCCCCCTGTTCATGGAGCCATTTCGGCAGAACACCCGGCTCATGAGCGGGGGGTACTTGCATGGATGTCCCCGTAATTTTTCCGCCCTCAGTACCAACAAGCGCAAACTGTTCGCAATGCCCAAAGTGGGCTGAAAGTTTCCCGCCTGCTATCGGCACGGCAAATACGATTTTTTTTCCTTGATCCGGCATGGTTTCTTTGTCCTCCTTTTTTATTTCAAGATCCCCTTGAGATTTTTCTATCGTCATGCCGACGATCTTTTCCACCATACGATCGAACTCCTGCACAAAAGGGACTTCCTGCTTATGGAATTCCATAAGATTCCCGACATCCCCCTGTTTGACGAACTCCGGCTCGATAGGGAGACTCGCCAGAAGGCGAAGATTCTCTTTCCGGGCCATCTCCTGCCCCCCATTGTACGAAAAAAGTTCAATTTTTTTCCCGCAATGGGGACAGAGGAGTCCATTCATATTCTCGACCAGCCCCAAGATAGACATATTCACCTGCCGGCAAAAATTGATGGACTTCCTCACATCTGCCAGGGATACCTCCTGGGGCGTTGTGACAATCAAGGCCACGGCATCCGGGATAATCTGGGCCACGGTAAGGGGTTCATCCCCTGTTCCGGGAGGGGAATCAATGACGAGATAATCGAGCTCCGGCCAATGAATGTCTGAAATAAACTGCCGGATCACCCCGATCTTGAGAGGCCCTCTCCATATGGTAGCAGCATCTTTATTCTCACCCAGAAGTGGCTCGATGGAGATCACCTGCATATTGGGGAGATACTCTATCGGCAGCATTTTCCCCTGTTGAGAAGCGGGTTGGACATTCCCCTTCAGACCAAGCATTCTCGGTATGCTGGGCCCATGGAGATCCACATCCATCAGGCCGACACGATATCCCTTTTGGGCCAGGTTTATGGACAGATAGGCGGCAACGCTGCTCTTTCCCACGCCACCCTTTCCACTCATGACCAGGATTTTGTTCTTAATGTGGGTCAATGTCTCTTTAATCTCGACATCCTGCATAGCGTGCTGATCCTTTTGGTCGACTGACCCTCCGCCGCTCCCTGCACCTTTATTGACTGTTGACATACTTCTTTTTACCTCCAGTTATTTGGTTCTTTTGATCTATATTCAAACCGGCACGGCATCCCAGGTCATCTTTAGTCTTCCTTCGAGCCGTTTTGGCATCGGTCTCTATTGCGCCGACAACCCGGCATAAAAAAATCCGAATGCAGAAGGTTTCCCTGAAAATAGGCCACAAGAACGTCGTCTGCCTGTCCGGCTATCTCCGAAATGATGGCAATTCCGTAACCCCTTAGCATTCTTAAAAAAGGCCTCGATATAGCGCCGCATATGAGGGTATCCACACCAACGCACTGTATGCGGAGGCATCTCCGGGACAAGTCTTCTTCGTCCATGTATATCTCAAAGCGAGAGACTTCTCTTCCGTTCACTTCCTCAACGATCATAAACCGCGAGGCCGTATCCAGAACAGGAGAGATTTTATCCTCCCAGATTGGAATGGCTATCCTCATGGCGGGGCACCTTTTACGCGTTGAATTAATCGCGGGGATACAAGCATTGCCTGGATTTCAACCAAGTCCCTTAACCTCTGCCGCCACCGCCCATACCGCGACCACCGCCGCCGCCCATGCCGCGACCACCGCCGCCGCCCATGCCGCGACCACCACCGCCGCCCATGCCGCGACCACCACCGCCGCCCGTGCCGCCGGCACCGCCGCCCATGCCGAAGTGATCCACAACATTGGCCTCCGATGTAGCATTCAGTTGATTGGCATTAAACCTTGCCACCGCCTCTTTGACACTTCCGGATTGGCCCACATAGAGCTGGATACCGGCAGCCGCCAAGGTGTTTGCAGCGTTGGGTCCACAGTTTCCCGTAATCACCGCTTTCACGCCCTTGGAACCGACTGATTGAGCGGCTCCGATTCCTGCGCCTCCACCGAGACTCATACTTGCATTGTCCAACGCTTCAAAGCTCATGTCTTCGGTTTCGACAATGAGGAAATACGCGCAACGTCCAAACCGCGGATCTATCTGCGAATTCAAATCCGGACCACTGGCACTTACTGCTATTTTCATGTTTTAACTCCTTTCTTATGCGGTCAAACCGCCTGGTTCTGTCTAAAGTTTTAAAAAATCAATATTCCCAAATCGGCATATGGCCTCCCCTTGAAATTATTCGCAATGGTTTTAAACCCAGTGACCCTCCACATTGGCCCCTTCAGCCTTTTGGTATGCCCCATCGACATAGGCCCTTACGGCCTTTCTGATTTCACCCTTGACACCCGTCACGACTTCAATCCCTGCGGTTTCAAGGACCTTGAAGGCCTTGGGCCCGCAATTGCCCGTCAAAACGGCAACGGGTTTATGGGGCAAAATGTTCTGTGCGGCCTGGATCCCGGCACCCTGCGGCAAGTCGAAAACCTGTTTATTTTCAACCACTTCAAATGCCAGACTGTCCGTGTCCACGACCAAAAAATACGGCGTTCTTCCAAACCGTTGATCCACTTCTGTATCAAGGTTTTGATCATGGGCGGAAATTGCTATGCGCATTTTTTATTCTCCTGTTCCAGTAGTCCGTTTCTATTCAATAACGGTTTTTCAAAAGCCCAGCAGGGCTTAAAAGGCAGGCCACGGGGTTTGTCTCGTGGCCTCACGATCCGGGTTACACGACGGGCAGGTCTCGTCATCCGGAGGGAATCGGTAAAAGGCGATAAACGGCCAGGATGTGTCGATGAATACATGGAAAAAAATCACGAAAATTTATCCGCCTCCGGGGGATGGGCATCAAGATTGCGCCAAAAGGCCGTCTACCGATGGGAGCTAAGGAATCCTCAAAATCTCCTGATCCGTCAGGGTAAGTCGTTCCAACCCTGAGGCTGTGACGAGATAATCATCCTCTATCCCAACGATTCCCTGCCCGGGAAAGATAAACTTCGGTTCCAGCGCAAAAACCATTCCCTCCTGCAGCAATTCCGCAAAGGGTGGGGTGATGATGGGGTATTCGTCAATCTCGAGGCCGAATCCATGCCCTATAAACTTTACCTTCCCTTCCCCATTCCCCATGAAAAAGGCCTCAAATCCAGCCTCTTTTGCAAGGTTTTCCGCAAGGTTGAAAAGGTATTCACAGGATACCCCGGGCCCGGCTTTCCGAGACAACATTCGATGAATATTTCTGCTGCAATCATGCGCCCTTTTTAGGAAATCGGGGAGTTCTCCTATGACAAAAGTCCGGGTTTGATCGCTCAGATATCCGTTGATCCCAATCCCGTAATCGATGCAGATGGGTTCGTTTTTTCCGATCCTGCGAAACCCGGCGCCCTGTGCCATCGCCGGCGTGGATCCCACACCACCGGCAGGCGTGTCGCCGAAAGAAATCACCGCACCACTCTCTCCGGACAGGACATGGGCATAGGTCATTTCCTGATTCCATCCCCGCATTCGCAAAATTCCCATGTGCCCCTCGCGGC
>CAZXWJ010000055.1:0-20702 GCA_964644375.1 uncultured Desulfobacteraceae bacterium
AGAAAGCGGAGGAAAAAAGAGAGATGAAATATTCACAGGCCCAACAAGGACGAATTTTTATTATCCGTCTGGAAGACGGGGATGTGGTCCACGAAGAACTCGAACGTTTTGCCAGGGACCGGCACATTCAGGCCGCTTCCCTGATCATCATCGGCGGTGCCGACGAGGACAGCAGACTCGTAGTCGGCCCCGAAAAAGGGCGGACTCCGACCATCGTTCCCGTGGAACAAGTGTTTGACAATGTCCGCGAGATTGCCGGGGTCGGCACGATCTTTCCGGATGAAAAGGGGAATCCGTCCCTGCACCTGCATATGGCCTCAGGGCGCGGGACCTCCACCATCACCGGGTGCGCACGTCTTGGGGTGAAGGTGTGGCACGTCATGGAGGTCATTCTTACAGAACTCGCGGACACAACGGGTCGCAGGGTCCTCGACCCCAAAACGGGTTTTGAGCTCCTCGTCCCCTGAGTGATGAGAGGCTGCAGCAGATGCCGGCAGAGGGAATCCCGTGCCTGCCGATGTTGAAGGCCATAGGACCTTTTTTTACAGGTAGGGGGTAAACAACCAGGCCAGGGCATCCCGCGCTCTGGCGGGCAGGGGACGGTTTTCGACCTCTTCAAGGGCAACCTCCCTTGAGATCCCAATACGGTTCTGCATATGCGAGACGAGACTCTCCACAAATGTTGGGTCGTACACCTCTATAACGATCTCGAAATTGAGCCGAAGGCTCCTGGGGTCTATGTTGGCCGATCCGATATGGGCGTAGTGATCGTCGACAATGAACATCTTGGTATGCACAAAAGGCGGGGGTTGATAATAGACTCGAATGCCGTGCTGTAGGAGCTCCCAGAGGGTGTTTCTTGTCGCCCATTGGACATAGGGCAGATTGCATTTCAAAGGAAGCACCACCTTGACCTCCACGCCGCGCAGGGCGGCGGCCTGCAGGGCCCTGCTCAATTCCCGTGAAGGCAGGAAATAGGGGGTCATCACGGTTATCCGTCGACGGGCGACGGACACGGCTCCCAGCAGGATCATGGCCAGTTTGTCGAAATCCTCATTGGGTCCCTCCACGATGGTTCTGCAGACGGCATCTCCGGCCGAAGACGCCTCAACAGTGCCCTGTTTAAGGTTCTCCCCTGTCGTAAATCTCCAATCCTCCAGAAAGGTCTGTTCAATCTGGCTTACCACCGGGCCTTGAATTCGAAAATGGGTATCCACCACCCGGGATGGGTCTTCCAGGGTTTCAGCCAGATGACGATCTCCGATATTCATGCCGCCGATAAAACCGATGGAACCATCTGCGACCAAAATTTTACGATGGTTTCGCAGATTGATATGTATGGTCGGAGGAAGCAGTTTGGGAGGGAGGAAGCGAGCGACCCGCACCCCTTTCTTCTTGAGCAGGGCCCCGACCCGGGGTCTGGCATAGAATTCTCCAATGCCGTCGATAATGACCCGGACTTCGACTCCCCGCATGGTCGCCCGGGAAAGTCCGTCAATAAAACGGCGCCCCGTTTCATTGGTCTCAAAGATATACGTGGACAAATAAAGGGAGCTTTCCGCCTCATCAATGGCCTTTAACATGGCCGGATAGGCCTGCTCTCCGTTATGGAGGATCTCGATACGATTTCCCCCCAGGAGGGGGTGTCTTGTCACAGGATCGGAGACACAGGACAGATCCATGTGTTGTGAGGGGAATCGGGTCACGGCCCGGGGGGAACCGGGTATTCTCCCCTCAGGAAGGCGTGATGATTCCAACCTGAAGGGGGATTTCTGATCCAGTTTTCTGGCCCTCGTTCGGACCCGGTTGATTCCAAAAAGGAAGTATAGAAAAGGGCCGGCAAAAGGAAAAATGAGGCAGACCGCAATCCAGCCCAAGGCGGCCTTCGGATCCCGCTTGTGGAGCAGCGCATGCCCCGCAGCGGCCACAACCACGAGGACATGGAGGGGCACAATTATCCATTTCAAGTGATCCATGGGCAATCTGAGTTACGAATGAGACCGTTTCCTAGTCGACCTAGAAGTAATGATTCCATTTTTAAAAGGCCATGAGGCACAAATACAGGCGGCAATTGCCGATAGGGCAGATATTTCCCCCGAATCATTTGCATAAACGCCCGGCCCGCAGTCTGCGGCATGTAAAAAAAAAGCATCATCACCGGAAACGCGTGTGGAGTTTGTTTTGAACGCCTCAGTCAATGCAGCTACAGCAATCCGATCTTCTCCAATATCTGTTTAATGGAATCCCCGGCGGATTGATCGACCGGCTGAAGGGGAGGACGAGGGTCTCCACCGAAAAAGCCGAGAAGATCCATGGCATATTTAATCCCGGGCACGCCATGGGTCCCCACAATCTTCTGATTGGCCGGCAGGATTTTCATCTGAATTTTTCTGGCTTCTTCAGCCTTTCCGGCCTCGACCAGTTCGAGCATGCCGGCAGTTTCGGCCGGTGCCATGTTGGACAGGGCCAGGATGGCCCCTTTGGCCCCGAGCATGAGGGAGGCAAAGACGACGGATCCCATGCCCTGAAAAACCGCGAAATCCGAAGGGCAGGCAGCGAGAACCTCTTCCAGGAAGGCAATATTCCCCGAAGAATCCTTCAGCCCCACGATATTTGGATGAACCGCCAAGGCCGCCACGGTCTCCAGAGGCAGGCCGAAGCCCGTAAATTTGGGTACGCTGTACATAAGAATGGGGATCTTGCTCTGTTCAGCCACTTCCCGGTAATAGATCCCCAGATTCTGAGCCGTCATCTGTCCTTTGTAAAAGAAAGGGGTCACCACCAGGCCATAATCGGCCCCGGCCTCTGCTGCCCGATTGGTCATTTCAATGGTTGCCTGCGTGGACGGCATACCGGTCCCCGCAATAATCGTCTTACCGCTCCCGGCCGCGTCACGCACGGTTTCTATGGCCTGTATCCGCTCGGTGTCGTCCATCAGGACACTCTCACCCGTGGATCCGAGGACCAGATAGCCGGCCAGATCAAACCGATTGAACTTTTCGATGTTCGATCTCAAGCGCGGGAGGGAAATTTTTCCCTTTTCAAAGGGTGTCGTCAATGCCGGAATGATACCGGAAAGAATCGGTGCCACGAGTCAAATCCTCCTGAAACATTGATCAAAAGGTCTCGATCAACTGCTTCTTAAAGGGCGCCAGCTTTTTCTCATCAAAGCAGTAACCGATTTTCAAAAAATGCTGTCTCAACTCGGCCACTTCCTCCTTCACGCTCTTCCCTTTGACGGCCTCCGCCAGGAGTGAGGACAGGGTCTCAAAATCCTTTTCCTTCATGCCGAAGCGCGTCATCTCCGAAACACCAATGCGCAAGGCTGAACTGGCCGTAAAGGATTCGTCCAGAGGTGTGGCCTGATAGTTGACAATGATGTTGTTCTCCTCCAGGTTACGGGCGATCCGAGTGCCCTGCCCGTACCCGACGTTCAGGATCACCTGGTGCGTCTCGGTATAGTCACAGGCCGGATCTCCTTCGACCGACATGCCCCTGTCCTTCAGGGCCCGGGCAAAGGCCTTGGCGTTGGCGACCACCTGTGCCTGATACTCATCCTTGAAGGCATTCATCTCAATGGCCGCAAGAAGAAGACCCAACAGGCTCCCCAGGTGGTGGTTGCTGACCATGCCCGGAAAGGCCCGCCGCTGGATGGCTTCCCAAAATTCGTACTCGGGTTCATTCTCCTCGAAATTTCCGCCCACGATCCCCCGCTGGGTCCCGTAAAAGGTCTTGTGTGTGGAGCCCGTCACCAGATCGGCGCCTTCCTTGAAGGGCTCCTGGAAGTGGCGCCCCACGAGACCGAGCACATGGGCCATGTCATACATGATGACGGGTCGCGGTTTCATGTCTTCAATAATTTTCCGGATTTCAGCGACCGGCTCGGGATGAAGGACCATACTCTTTCCGAAAATGATAATCTCCGGGGTGACCTGCTCCAGAAGCTTAGCCGTCTCGCCTACATCGATGCGGTAGGGGTTGTCCTGACAGACCGGAAAGTTGACCACCGCATACTGGTCCGTCATGGGATCCCGGGCGATGTAATCCCGCAGGGCTCCCATGGGCTGAGCGCTCAGATGGCCGCCTTTGCCGATATGATTGTTCATGGCGAGGCGAATCCGGTCCGCCTCTCGCTTTCGGTTCGTGCGGTTTTTGTAGTCCACAAAGGCGCTGAAAACCGTCATATTGGCCATCTGCCCACTGACCGGGCGGGTCTCCACTTGGAGACAACCCAGATATTCGCACATCTCTTCTGCGAGACGCTCCTCGACCCAGGAGATGAAATCGGTACCCTGATAGTAGAAGACCTCCTGCTCAAAGGCGGCCAGGAGCTCCTTGTGTTCGGCATAGCGGCAGACCGGATCGGAAACGGAAAGGAGTCGCACCAGGGGTGAAGGGGTCTGCTCGGAAGGGATCAAATTGATGCACCGAGTCTGGCGCCACAGATGATTTTTCAGGCTTTTTTTGAGGAGGACCTCGGCCTTTTCGATCCCCTCTCCGATCACCTTCGCGGCCTCCGGCTTGACAAAACCAGCCGGAATGGAACGGAAATAGGGAGGGGCCTCGGAGCGCCCGTGCCAGCGCACGATCTCGCCCTTGAGCCGCCTTCTGCGAACGGTTATTTCGACCCCTGTTTCCGGGAGAAGGGTTGCGTCGACAAGTCCGAGGGCAATGGCCCGCCGGTCGCTGTTCTCAGTGATGGTCATCGTGGCGCCCTCTCCCTCGAAGGTCCAGTAGGGAATCATGGTACCGCTCGTGATCACCCCCACCTTTTTGCCGTTCATGGAGATCTCGTCCCCTTGTCGGGCGATACCTCTATCCATGACGGCGATGGGTTTTACCAAAAGGGGCAGGGCTCCGGGGGGGTTCGTGACAAGACCGTTCCTGATCCTGCCAAGGGCTTCGAACTGGCGCAGGAGGGCCTCGCGACCGATAAATTGTCCTTTCCGACTGTTGAAACTAACGGCCATGGTGGCAAGCGGGATGGCGAAAACGGGAATCTCATTGCCGTCCGGATCAAGACCGAGTTCATGACCGTAGAGGGGCATGTTGGCTTCGAGCCTGAGAGTATCCCGCCCCCCCAGGCCGATAGCGAGAATGCCTTCGTCCTTTCCTGCTTCGTAGAGGATCGACCAGACGGCCTCGGCCTTATCGGCCGGTGGGAACATTTCGAAACAAAGAGGCTCTCCGGTATAGCCCGTGCGCCCGATCAGGACCTTGGTGCCTGCTATCGTGACTTCTGAAAGCCTGTTGCGCATGGGCTCAGGAAACGTGCCGTCTTCTATGACCCTTTCCAATATGCGTTTTGTCAGGGGTCCCTGAAAGGCGATCATGCCCACTTTCTCGGTGTGGTCCTCGAGCTGAACATCCTCAAAGTGCTTCAATTGTTCCTGAAAATGGGCCCAGACCTTTTCCCGGTTGGAGGCATTCACCACGAGCAGAAAATCATCCTCGCCGAAACGATAGAGATAGGCGTCATCAATCACGCCGCCCTGTTCGTTCGGTATCAGGGTGTACTGCGCCTGAAAGGGTTCCAGGGCTTCGGCATTGTTGGTCAGCACGTGCTGGAGAAAGGCTGTTTTATTCTGGCCTTTGATTCTAAACCGGCCCATGTGACTGACATCAAAAAGACCGCCGACCTTTCTAACCGCCAGATGCTCCTTTATGATACCCGTCTCATATTGCACCGGCATTTCCCAACCACCGAAATCAATCATCTGTCCGCCGTTGGCCCTGTGCCAGGCATTGAGTGGTGTCTTTAGCAAATCGGCCTCATTTGTCATGGTCGCCCCCTGCGAAATTCAATATCAAAGAGATAGGTTGTTTTCCTCAAAAAAATTTAAGAGTTTTGAGAATAATATATATAAATTAAACAAGAGTATAAAAAAGGGATAGTTCAGTGTCAAATTTAATCTGTCCGTTATGTGAAGGGATTGCGGCCGGGAAAAGGCCTCCATATTTTTTGATTTTCTCAGATTTCTTGAAAGCCGGAAAGGTTCCGGCTATACTTGCTGAAGAAATCAGGGGTTTCCGTGAATCAGAAGAGGTCCTGGCTCTTTTGGGAAAATTTTTATGGTCGGTGGTTGGTTTCAGCCCGACAAAACCCTACAGGAGGAGGTGGAAAAAACTTCGCATTACCGGCGTAGGGTTAAAATATGTGTCGCCAGCAATTTCCAAACACACGGGGGTAAAACACATGGAATTCAAAAGACTTCTTGTACCGGTCGACGGTTCCGAATATTCAATGAATGCGGCCCAGTGCGCGCTTGAGCTTGCTAAGGGCATGGGGGCCGAGATCATTTTGTTGCATTGCCACAGGCCTTTCCCCGTTATGTTGGGCGAACCGTTTTTACAAAAGGCGATTGACCATCGCTTAGACAAATCCCAAAAATTACTTGTCCCTTATAAGGAACTTTTCAATAAGCATGGCATTCAATTCACGGATAGGATTCTCGATGGGCCACCTCGAGACATCATTTCGGAGGTGGCGGGAATCGAAAAGTGCGACATGATCGTAATGGGCTCTCGTGGCCGGACCGACCTGGAAGGTTTGTTCCTGGGAAGCGCTACCCACAAGGTGCTGCACACGGCCCCCTGCCCGGTTCTGGTCGTAAGGTAGGGACCATGCGCGACCGCAAATACGGGCAAGCGTTCAAGTTTATCACCTTCGAGGCCTATTTGATCGCTGCACCTTTTGAAGACATGTAAAAGCAAACCCCAATGATGCAAAAGTCGAGAATGCCGCTCCCATAATTCCGCATCTGTCAACGGGGAGATACGGATTGAGCTTGGGACAAGCTCAAAGAGTCCTGCCGCATCCGCAATCATAATCCGCCCGAGAGCCTCTGGACGTGAGCATCTATGACGACGGCACCAAGCGAATCTACCTGCGTGCTATCGCCGATGCCCGCAATGAACACCGATACGAACGCATTCCCTTCGCTCAAGTCTGCTCTTGAGTCTTGTTAATTTTGCTAAAGGGCAAGGGCAGGTTCCCTTCAACCCCTCACTTGGCGTCACCATTCAGACTGATAAAGCGGGTCGTGCTATCGAATTTATGAATCAATAGGGCCGACCGCACGGTCCTGAACCATGTACGATCTTTTCCGAGCGCCCTTTCGGGTCCCTTTTTTCTTCCATTCTATGGTTTGCGTCTCATCGTCTCAAACACCCGGACTATAACGACAAACCGGGCCGCCCACAAAACATGATAGCAGGGCGGCCCGGCAGATAACAGCGTTCTCCAAATTTGGAAAGAATCTCCTTTATTGGACCATGCTGGGCAGAAAGGTTACAATCGACGGGAATATGATCAAAAATGCCAGGGCCACCCAAAGGGATATGAGAAACGGGATGCAGCCCCTAAACACCTCGACCAGTGGAACGTCTTTCGCCAAGCCACTTACAACATAGGCATTGACCCCCACGGGTGGCGTAATGATTCCCATCTGGGTAACGAGGACGATGACGACTCCGAACCAGAAGGGATCATATCCCAGGCCCATGGCGATGGGGTAAAAAATCGGCAGGGTCAGCATGATAAGGGGCAGTGCATCGATAAAACACCCACCGATGAGATAGATTAAACACATCATCGCCATCACACTCCAAGCCGGCCACGAAAGACTGCCAACCCATTGAGCCACCGAAAGAGGAATTCGACTGAGGGCCAGGAAATGACCGAAGAGCGTCGCCCCCGCGATGAGCATCAGGACCATGCAGGACGTTTTGAGGGTATCATTGACGGCGGCTATAAGGCCTTTTACACTCAGGGTTCCTCTGAACATTGCGATTACGAGCATACAGAAGGATCCAACGGCCCCGGCCTTTGTCGGCGTAAAAAGGCCCAAAAAGAGCCCCCCCATGACAAAGACAAAAACCATGATTGTTTCCCATAATTTACCGAGGGACGTTAGCATGGTTTTGATGCCGAATTTTTCGGCCGCAGGTCCTTGATCCGGATGGATCCTGCAATAGATAAATATGGCCACAATAAATAGGGCCGTTGTCAGCAAGGCGGGAACGATGCCGGCGATAAAGAGCTTCCCGATGGACTGCTCGGTGAGTATTCCATAAATAATAAGTACAACGCTGGGAGGCATCAGACTTCCCAGTCCGCCTCCGGCAGCCACCGCCCCCGTCGCCAGTCTTGAACCGTAATTGTAGCGCTTCATCTCCGGAAGGCCGATCACCGCCATGGTGGCCGCCGTGGCGGTTGCCGATCCGCACACCGCACCGAAGGCCGAACACGCCGCGACCGTGGCCATGGCCAACCCCCCCCGTATCCGCCCGAAGAATACATAAGCCACCTCATAAAGACGGGCGCTTATGCCCGCATGGTGTGCAATGTACCCCATAAAGGTAAAAAGCGGAATCAAGGTGAGGCCATAGGAAGAAAAGGTCTGATAGATATCTCTGGACAGGATTTTGAAACCCGCGCCCCAGCTGGTCAGATAACTGTACCCTAAAAAACCTATGAAGGCCATGACATAGGCCACAGGCATGCGGGTAAAGAAAAGGCCCACAAGGACGGCGACTCCAATTACCCCGATTAAGGTAAACTCATCCATTATATTTTCCTTTGAGGTGTATAAAAAATTCTGAACTGATCACCAGGGCTACGACAAAAAACGCAAAAGCGATGCAGAATATCAGATAAAAAGATGGGAACTGAATGGTAGCGGTCACCTCGCCGACCTTCCTGAGTTCAAGCGCATAGAGATAACACTGTGAAGCTACGATAAAGAAAAAAACAGCCCCAACGAGACTAATGATCACATCATCTATTCGTTTGAGTCGAGGAGGGAAAACCTGGTAAAGGAGGTCAACGCCGATCTGTGACCCACTCTTGTGAGAAAGAGGCAGGCCAAAGGCCAGGACGACGGCGGCCATCAGGCAGGTAATCTCTTCCGCACCTAAAATGGGATAACCGAACATCCCCCCGACCACGTCCGCTACGGTCAGCAGCATCATGGCCAGAAGAAGGAAACCCGCCATAGTTTGAAGAATTTGTACCAACCACGATATTAATTTCATGAAAACTCCTCGATCCAGGGGGAACAGGATCAAAGAGCATCCTGTTCCCCCGGTTTAGTACGTTGCAAAATGACTAGCAATATTACATATATTTGCTCTTGAATTTGCCATTTTTGGCATCTTTCAGTCGTTTTTCGACGTAATCCAGTACGGGTTTCGCATCAATACCCTTATCTTTGGCCTGTTTCAGGTACATGTCCACAACAGGGCGAACGGCCTTTTTCATCCTCTTGGCCTCTTTGGCGTCAACACCTACAATAGTGTTCCCACAAGACAGATCGAACTGAAAGCCCGTGTGATCGGTCCAGTCCCATGCCTGCCCGGTCTTGATGATCCATTCCTGGTTGACCTCTTCAATGACCTTCTGGACATCGGCCGGAAGGCTATCCCATTTGGCCTTGTTCATATTAACAAAAAATGCGAGGGAGTAAGCGATGTCATAACAGGCCAGGGTCGTGTTGGTCACCTCTGATATCCTGAAACACTGCACGCCTTCCATGGGGCAGATGCCGCCCTGTACGACACCTTTCTGAAGGGCCTGATAGAGTTCGGGCATGGGCAGGGCCACGGGGGTCCCGCCAAGGCATTTGAGCATTTCAGCGGTTGGACCATGGGAACGGATCTTCATCCCCTTGAGGTCCTCCATCTTGCGAATAGGATCACCCTTGGTGTGAATAAAACCAGGGCCATGGGAATGAAGATAAAAGATCTTCGTATCGCTCAGTTCCTCAGGGGCGAATTTTTCAAATATCTCGTTGACGATGGCAGTGGTTACCGCCCCACTGGGATAGCCGAGAGGCAAGTTGATGACATCCATAATGGGAAAACGGCCCCGGTTGTACTGGAGACAGGATAGTCCGATATCCGCCAGGCCGTTGACAACCGCGTCATAAGTCACCGCTGCCTTGGTCAGGGTCTGCCCCGGGTAAAAAATGATTTTTACCTGTCCATTGGTTCTCTTTTCTACCTCTTTAATCCATGATTCCGCCAATTTGCTGATTGGGTGGGTGGGCCCCCAGAAGCCACTATAGGTCAATTGTATGGGCTTTGCATGAGCCACACCGGGTACGACAGAAAAAAGCCCTCCTATAAAAAAAGAGAGCACGGCGAATGTAACGACCAGTCTTTTCATATTCCTTCTCCTAGTGTTTGATTTACCGTTGACCCTAACAGGCCCGGTGATTACTTCCTCAAATAAACCATGGAGCGCCGTAAACGCTTCGTTACGGCTGACATTGCCAGCAAATCCTTCGTTTTTGATTCTATCGAATGCAGGGGCCTCGAGTATCCGTACGACTCAGCGCGTAGGCAGACCCCATTTAAGAGATTCGCGCATTTTTTTGGGAAAAAAGTTTCCATTCCTTTTGCCTGAATAGTGAAAAGAGAAAAAACTTCTGCTTGTAAGGACCTTGAAACGCTTGGGGAATGAAGACCTGACAGGCAAAAGCTATCAATGGCATAACAATAAAATGGTTTCATCCTATAAATCCCTTTAAAGCAGAACGGGTGAAGCAGTTAATGCCAACATTACGGTTTCATTCCAATGGAAAAAGGAAGATCCTTAGGGGTAAGGGCAGGCAATTCATATGCCATTACGACAGGGAGGAATGAGAAGCGGATAATGCCTTGATAATAGGTTTAAAAAAGCCATGATCCGGAACAGTCTCGTCAGGCAAGAAAAGAGAAAAGTCGTCGGACTATCTTACAGTATGTAAAAAAATTTGACGTCTTCCCTCTCCGGTCAGACAGGTGGCGTTGGATCAGATCGTTCTCGTTTGCTTTATCCTGTGAAGTGGTCAAGTCTACTCTTGACTCTTGATAAAATGACAGATAAGTCAAACGTAAATTTACGCCCTTTCCACACATTATATAACGATATGAGAGGCTATCTCAATTAGTTGTAACCTGATTTGTTTTAAATTTCGCAAAAACAAAGAAACCCTTGCTCTTTCTTCCCCGGCCGTGTATTTCTCATGCTACTGTAGTCATCAACCGAAAGAAACCGGGATCTTTATCCACCTCATGCAGAAAGGAATCGCCTTGAAAACAGAAATTGCCTTTGTCGACAGCCACGTTCACCTGGATCTTCTCTACGACGCAGAGCCCTCGCTCATTCCCGAACTGCGCCGGGCCGAGTGCCTGCCCGTATCCTGGGCCTTCGGCCACGGGATCCAATCCATCGGGGATCTTGAAAACTATCTTCATAACCAGGTCGGGACGATTGAGAAAATCAACAGGGAATGCCTGCCCTGTTTCTTCCTCTCCGGCATTCATCCTCGAAATATTCCGGCGAATCTCCGGCCCGAGGAGGTCGAAAGGCTTATCCTTCCTTTCCTGGATCATCCCCTGTGCCTGGGGATCGGTGAAATCGGTCTGGAAAATGGCTCCGCCCACGAAAAAGAAATCTTCTCCGCGCAACTGGCACTGGCCCCGGAGATCGCACAAAGGGGAAAGGTGTTCGGAGTGCATACACCCAAGGGAGACAAGATTCGAGTAACAAAAGAGATCCTCGAAATCCTGAAAGGATTTACCGCTTCCAAGAACAGCGTCATAGTCGACCATTGCACAATCGAGACCATCGACGAGATCCTTCGCGCGGGATTCTGGGCAGGGATCACCCTGAGTCCCTCCAAATCGTCCATGAGGGACCTACGGGACATTGCACGGCGTCACGTGAAATACCTCGATCGAATTCTGCTAAACACGGACTCCGGAGACACCTTTTACGATGACCTGCTGAATCTGGTGCAGGGCAATGGTCTGGAAGCAGAGAGGAAGAAGAATCTCACCCGCAAAAACGCATGCCGCTTCTTCGGCATCCCGTCGCCTTCTCGCGGGGAAGAACAATAATTGGCCTGGTCAAATTTATTTTTTTATCTTGACCACTCCTTTAATGGGTACCCCTGTTATCTTCTCTGTTATCAGTCCAACAACAGCAGCAGATAGATACCCGGATCAAACTTGGTGGTTGGTTCTGGTTGCGGAGTCAAGAGGTTACCGTAGATGATGCCACCGGTACCTGATATTGCGACTTCACCCTCAGCATTTGAACCTATGCCATATAAAGAAGACGACATCCCCGTTCGGAGAAGAGTAGCGGCTCCCGCGTCAATCTTATAAAGAGTCCCTTTGTCACCCCCAATATAGGTCGAGCTTCCGTCGTTACCGGTGTTGAGAATGGCCACAAAAGTGTTCGCACCTGAATAGGCGACGCCAAGGAACTTGTTTTCCGCCTTGGTAGTAAGTCCCGTTACGGCGTTCCAGTCACCGGTGCCCTGTTTGCACACGACAGTGCGGTCTCGGCCGGCTGCACAAACCCATCCTCCGCCGGCAGCCACACTTGTGAGGTCTTTGGTTGTGCCCGAGTCCTCAACGGCCCAAGCACCATCGCAATAAGACACAATCGCCCCGCTCTTGCCCACTGCATACATTTTGCCGTCGTCACCCAGAGCCAACGCTTTAAAAGTGTTGGTGCTGTAGCAGGCTTCATTATTAATGCACGGAGCACCAAGATACCCTTCCATATCATTATCCCATATACCACTGGCAATGGTGAATACATCGGCGCCGGAAAACGCCACGTCCACCAACTGCCCGGACCCATAATTCACACTACTCCATGTGGAACCATTATAACGTTTTGCAAAGCTTACTCCTCCACCAAGCTGGTACCCGGACAAAAAAATGTCATTTTCGCTCAAAACCCTAAAAGTAGAAATGCCATAGCTTTCCGTGAGGCCGGGATTCAATGCAGTCCAAGTGGAACCATCCCAGGCATAAATCGTATCACCAGGGTCCATTCGTTCTTTGCAAAGCCAGATACGGTCGGCACGCTGGGCGAACTTCCAGGTGCCGGTTGAAACCGGTGGTGTCGTAAGTGCGGTGCGGGTTGAGGAAGCGAAAGCAGAAATTTTGCCGTAGTCCTGTCCGATGTAATAACTCCCGGATGCATTGCGAACTATCACGTTTTGTCCATTATCGGAATTGGAGAGTAAAACCCGGGTATAGGTCGAGCCGTTCCAATGATCAGTTTCTCCACCTGCTCCGACAAAATAAATATCATCAGCACCTGAACCACAAATACTGTTTTTGGAGGCATCTTCAAACATATTACCACTGTGGAGAAGTGCCCAAGTGCCATCACTGTTACGCTTTAGAGCCTGACTGTTATTCCCCGTGACAAAGACGTTGGAGGCGTCAGGTCCCCATACATCATACAGCAGGTCAAAGGAATTATAGAGGCACTCCCCTTCTTTGCGTTCCGTGGTCCATGTACCGTCATAATGAATGATCTGCCCGCATCCCCCTACAGCGTATATGTCGGTAGGGGAAAAGCCGTAAATGGCATGAAACCCGTAGTTGGACAGGCTCAACCCCGTATCGATAAAAGACCAGCTTCCACTGCTGAACCGGACAATCCTCGTTGTATAATCAGCCACAGCCCAGACCTCACCCTCTCCGTCACACCAGACGTCAGTGAATACATGATATTGACCAAAATCATCCATTGGGGGGGGCTGAATAGACCAGGTTGAACCATCATAATGTAAAATCATCGAGCGGTCTGACTCCGCGACGCTATAGCCATATTTGTCACCTCCCACCGCCCAGATATCGGTCATAGAGGTGCCATGTATCCCAAACAAGGCATGGTTGGTTGGGGTTGGCATGACCGTAAAATCCGAACCATCATAGTAAAGGATAGTACCACCGTCCCCGGCAAAAAAGAAATTCTGCCCGTCAGGACTCCATGCATCGTTGATGGTATTACCCGTTGGCACAGGGCTCAGGAACCCTAAGCTGTCCACATCTGCACTTTGAGATGAATCAATAGAACAGAAACTCAGGACGATTACGGTGGACAAGACGAATATGAATTTTCGAATAGTTGCCGCAAAATACATACGTACTCCTTAATTACGAAGGTTATGGATGATTGTAAAGCATTCGCTTTTCAGATCAGCACAATGAGAGTCGAAAATTTTCAATCTCAAGATTTCCGCTCTATCAAAGCCCTATTGGAGGGGGCTTATGATTTCGTCGCTGCAGTTAAAGCGTTTCAGCCGTCTTATTTACGATTACTAACTACATAAGATATCAACATCTATTATACAAATAAGTTGGAAGTCAATAGTTTTAGCAGGTGGATCCGGGGTATCCGCATTTAGGTTTTGCAAAGATCGTATTGGGGCTCTTTCCCTGACGGCGCAGGGCGCACGCCGTCAAGGGCGAGACCCTATCCAAATCTTTCGGGCACAAAAACCTCGCCATTTTCCTACGGGTCGGGTAAAAATAGCGGGTACGTTCGAAAAGAAGGGGAAAACGCCGTGCCCCCCATCACGTTAAAATACAATCCCTACCCTGTCTTTCAGGCCAGCCAGACGCCCGCCGGTCTCTACGCCCGGCAGAAATGGCTAAAAGAAGCAGGCACTCCTGGCTGGATGAATGATTACGATAGAACCGTGAAAGACCTATCTGACGAACAATCCGGGGATGGCTCCTGGAAAGGTTCGGTCATCGAAACGATCAGGAGACTTTTCGGACTTCACCTCACCGTGCGTGATCCCACCCCTCCCGTTGTTCGCGCCCTGGACTGGCTATTCACGAAAACCGATCCATCCAAAATCAACAGACCTCCGACTATCGAAACGCCTCTCACCGTTGCCCGTTTGGCAGACCTTCCTTTTACCGGCGGGGCATTGCGTTGTTTTGAGTTAGGCACGGTGCTCTTTCTTTCCACGATTTTCGGACGAGAAAACGATCCACCGGTCCTGGACGCATACAGAAAAGTGCTTTCCTTGATTGATCCTCAAATGAAGCCCCGATGCGGATGGGCAGGCTCATGCAATCTCTTGAGAGCCCTGGTGGTCCATTCCGAATTCTCCCAAAGAAAAGAGGTCCGGCATTTTGTCACAGCCCTGGCAAAGACCCAGGACGTCTCCGGGAGGTGGCGGGTCAAAGTGCCCTTTTATCAGACCGTCAACGCCCTCGGGCATCTCAACCTCTCTGCCGCAACGGCCCAAGGGGAGAAGGCCTTCAAACGGTTGTGCGCTACCCAGAACCGGGACGGGACATGGGGCCGTCGGCAGAGGGAATGGAACACCTTTCTCGTGATTCATGCGCTGAGGAACAAGGGGCTTCTTTAGTCTCCAGCTGAATTCTGCAATATAGGGCTTGACTTCACAGAAAGTTTATACAAAAAAGAGCCCTACGACAAAAACATGCCAATGATTCAATAATCATACAACAGGTTTTAAAAGGAGAAAGACATGCAAGAATCAAAAGATATCCTGGCAATAATCGAAACCGACAAAGGGACCATCCATCTGGAACTCTTTGGAGACAAGGCCCCCATGACGGTCGCCAGTTTCGTAAATCTGGCCAACCGCAAATATTACGACGGACTCACATTCCACCGCGTCATACCGGACTTTATGATTCAGGGCGGATGCCCTCTGGGGACCGGAACAGGCGGTCCGGGTTATCAGTTTCAGGACGAGTTTGTGAAAGGACTCCGCCATGACAAACCGGGGAAGCTCTCCATGGCCAATGCAGGCCCCGGCACCAATGGAAGCCAGTTCTTCATCACCCACGTATCCACCCCCTGGCTGGACGGTAAGCATTCGATTTTCGGTGAAGTTCTGAGCAACGATGATCAGATTGTGGTCAACGATATCGCCCAAGGCGACAAGATTCATAGCATCACCATCGAGGGGGACCTCTCCGAGTTGCAGGAAAAAACCGGGGATGCCGTTGCCAAATGGAACGAGGTCGTGGACAAGGGTTTTCCCAATCTCCCCAAGGCATAAGTTTTTCGCGCTCCGTCACTTCGTTCAGTAGAGAGCGTTCACTTTTGATTTTTTCTCGTTATGATCACGCTGAGGCGGAGCCGAATAACTCCGACACCTTCAAAACGGAAGCTTTGGCCGCCTGTTAGGACCGAATCTTGTATGTTGAGATAAATAGAGGATAAAAGAGGAATGAAACCCCTTCACATTGAAACCCCGACCCGGGAATCGCGACCTTTAAGTAAGGCCCTTGGAACAAAGGCATTCATGAAGATGGAGGCACTCCAACCCACCGGATGTTTCAAGATTCGGGGGGTTGGGCATGCCTGTCAGGCTTATGTCTCGAAAGGTGCAAAAAGTCTTGTTTCTTCCTCAGGAGGAAACGCCGGACTGGCGGTCGTCTACTCCGGGCAAAAGCTCGGGATTCCCGCAAAGGTCTTCGTCCCCCAATCGACCTCCCTCTGGATGAGGCGGCTCATTGAACGCGAGGGCGGAATCGTGATCGAACACGGGGCCGCATGGGACGATGCCCACGCCCACGCACTGAAAATTGCAAAAAAAGAAGGCGCCGCCTATATTCACCCCTTTGATGATCCCCTGATATGGGAGGGTCATGCCTCCATGATGGAGGAGGTGGCCCGGGACGGTGACAAACCCGAGGCCGTGGTGCTCTCGGTAGGCGGAGGAGGTCTTCTTTGCGGGGTCTTGGAGGGGTTGCATCGGGTTGGATGGGCGGATGTCCCGGTCATCACAACGGAGACCGAAGGGGCCGCCTCCCTTGCCAAATCCGTGGAGGCCGGACGCCTCATCACACTGGATGCCATCCGATCCATCGCCACGACCCTCGGGGCCCGAACCGTTACGGCCGATGCCCTGGCATGGACACAGCGCCATACCGTCATTCCCTGGGTGGTATCGGATCGTGCAGCCCTGAATGCCTGTTTCCGTTTTTTGGATGACCACCGCGTCCTAGTGGAACCGGCCTGCGGTGCAGCCCTGGCCGCGGTCTATGACCGGGCCGAACCCCTGCTCCAATACAAAAGCGTGCTTGTGGTTGTCTGCGGCGGTGCGGGCGTCAATCTGGAATTGTTCAAAGAATGGGACACAAGACTGGCGGGTTAGCCCCCACTGTAAAACCTTAAAAACGTGCGTTCAGGGATAACGTCCATAAGAAAAGGAACAAATCCCCCAATCGATGGGACTTCCCCTTTTTTGCAATCTGCACGTACCGGACCACGGCGCGACCGGCGGCAGGCGATGTTATCCCTAATTTTTAAATGAGCACAATTTCCTGGACGTACCCCTCATTCCAAAGCCTCCCCACCGAACGATTACATCCCGAACGGCGTTATCGACCTGTTTTCTTGCTTCCGATCCATCCATTCCCTCGGCGAGGAGAAAATCATAGGCCGTGGCGCTATGGCGAACGTGAGACAAAACCGCTGAATGCACCGCCGAAAGATCCGGCACCTTCGCCGCGCCGAATCTGCCCACTCGCCCCCTGTATTTCAGGCAAGCCTGCTCGGCGATAATTTTCTCCCGGCCGGGCGGGCATCCGGGATAAAGCATCCTGACTTCCGAGGCGAACCGTGCGACATACGCCGGATTCAGTTCGGCCCGCCGCTCGATTAACCGCATACGACGGCGCGCTTGTGCCTCCCGATCTGCAAAATATTCATATTCAGCCCGGGCGAGTCCCTCTTCCTCCACCAGCAATCCTTGACGCTCGAACCACTTTCGGGTGCTGCTCCATTTGAACACGACCGCCGACAGGGTTGAATACCTCCGAACCATTCGAGCAAAAGCTGCGTCTCCCGACGGCAGGAATACCAGATGATCCAAATCCGCGCAGGCCAGGCACAATATCCCCTTTTTTCTCTGCAGTTTGATCCACGCAGCTCGGCCGAGATCCTCGCCGCACTCATTGCACCTGGTTTCGGACATGGAGATGAAGACCCTGAGATCGCGCTTACCTTTCATCAGCCTCCTCGATATCGCAAATTGCCCTTTGCGGTGACAATGCTATGGTTTGGGTAAAAAAAACCCAAATCTCAGCGCACCGAGAAATGGGGATTCTTTTCTGCCATCAGGCCTCCTGCCCTGGCCGTTTGAAAATCAAGCGGCCTGTTCCGGGTTAAGCGTTCAAAGGTGAATTCCCCGCGTTGCGGAAATACCGAGCTCCGAGTCAGGAATACAGGCAGTGGCCTCTTTGAGTGAGGCAAATTTTCGGCTGGAGGTAAATTTTTGTGTATATGCGTGAAAAATAACAGAACAGATGGACATGTCAAGGGTTTTTCAAGGGATATCGAAGTTCCCGCTAAAGTGGCACGTTCATCCGAGTCTACCAAAAGGTTTGATTTCTTTGTTTTCTCTTCTTTTGACGCATCCTTTCAATCCAGGCCTCAAAACAATCATGCCATAAAATGAACATGGAGAAAAAATTTGACTTTTGCCCTGATATCGAGCAATTTTATCGGGTCTCGACAGGGATTGATTTCAATATCAGCCTGCCACTCTTCTCTCCATGGCGTATGCGAGAGTTTTGATTCACGTGATGCGCCCGGTCACGGGAAACAGCCGATCCGGACCCCGGTGAATGCTGATGACCACGACCACTTTAGCGCCCGGCGACGTCAACCTTACAGTCACAGCACCAGGGGTAGCACAAATGAGATTAACTTCATCCAAGGCAAAAAATTGAAGGTCGGTGTAGCATCCCATAACAACAAAGACGCGTATGCGTCCGGGCGACGGGTTGCCTCAAAGGCCTTAGAAAATGGCGGTCTTGATCGACCCGATCTGGTCTTTGCGTTCTGTCATGGGGACCTGAATCACGAAGAATTCCTTTCGGGCCTTCGGTCTATCACCGGCCCCCGGGTTCCTATTGTCGGCGGTTCGGCAATCGGCATTATTTCCAATGATGATATCTCCTATGAAAATTACCCTTCAGGGGCCGCCTTTATCCAGTCAAACAGCCTCAGGCATGAGATCGTCTCTGTTACGGACCTGGGCAGGGACGAGATCCTTGCCGGGAAAAAATTAGGTGAAAAAATTACATGCGAACCGCCTGCCGAACTCCTCCTGGTCTTCTACGATTCCATAAAAAAGCCCCCCGAGGGCGGGCTCCCGCCCCTGCTGAACGCCTCTACACACCTCATCGATGGTATTGAACAGGGCCTGCAAAAAAAATTGTCGATCATCGGTTCAGGGTTGGTAGGGGATTATGCTTTGGGGCCTACGAAGCAGTTTTGCGGGACCTCCTTGGATAGCCGATGCGTTGTCGGCATTGCTCTCTCAGGGCGGTTCAAACACTATTGCAAGATCATGCACGGTTGTACCCCTCTGGATGGGGTGTATAGAAAGATCACAAAGATGGAGGGTTCCATCGTCTATGAATTGGATCACAAACCGATTGTGGATATCATCGACGGACTTTTTGGGAACGAGGACTGGAAACATGAAAACCCGTCCAGCCTGTTGACCCTCGGAATCAACCATGGTGAAAAGTACGCCCCCCCCAGGGAGGAGCAATATGTCAACAGGCTTATTGCAGGTGTTCTTCCCGATGGGAAAGGGATCAGCCTCTTTGAGCCCGATCTGCTTCAAGGTGAGGAAGTCCAGTTCATGCTCCGGGACATTTCAATGATCCAGGAATCGGCTCGAAAAAATACGGCCGAACTCATGGACCGAATCAGGGCGGACGGGACAAGGCCTGTTTGGGGCCTCTATATCGATTGTGCCGGCAGGGCATCTGATTATCTGAACACCCCCAATGAGGAAGCGGCCGAAGTGCAGAAGGTTTTCAATGAAAATAAAACACCTCTACTAGGTTTTTATTCCGGTGTTGAAATTGCACCGTTTCTGGACAAAAGCAGAGGACTGGACTGGACCGGTGTGTTACTGGTCTTTGGGGAGGAACCAGGTCTATGAACGGTAAGCGTACGGGTTACAAGGAAAGATGTGCCGAACTGGAAGGACTCCTGGATGATGCGAGGCGGGAAGGCACATACTACAAATCTATTGCGCAGGAGAGCGGCCAAAAGCTATTGCGAGAAATTCAGCAACTGACAACGCTCGTTGCCGACTACAAACGGGCGGAGGGAAAAATCCGTTCACTCCGGTTTGCCATGGAACAGTCCACAGACGGCATTGCCATGGCGGATTTGACGCTCAAATTATATTACGTGAATGAATCCTTTGCCCACATGCATGGCTATCAATCCGATGAAATGACGGGAATGATTGCAGGAGAATTGCGGCCCGAGGCCCAGACCGACCCCTCCGGAGAGCATCTTCAAAAAATCATGGAGGAGGGCTCATGGTCCGGCGAGATCGCGCATTTGAAAAGAGACGGGACGACATTTCCCATCTACGTGTCAACCACCCTGCTAAAGGACGAAAGCGATCAACCCGCAGGGATTCTTTTCGTAATCCGGGATCTTACCCAACAGAAGAGACTCGAGGGCCACCTTATACACGCCCGAAAAATGGAAGCCATGGGCATTCTTGCCGGGGGCGTTGCCCACGATCTGAACAACATTCTTGCGGGTCTTATCGGCTATCCGGAGCTCATGCTTATGGATACCCCTGAAGACAGCCCCTATAGAGAGCCGTTATTGACCGTCAAAAAATCCGGAGAAAAAGCGGCCGCGATTGTAAAGGATTTGCTGACCCTGTCCCGAAGAGGGTACCCGGATACCGTCGTCACGGATTTAAACAAAATAATCTCCGAGTATTTTTCAAGTCCCGAATACGAGACCATGAAATCCTTTCATCCTGATGTGGAAGTGACCGCCAGACTCCAACCGGACCTCCGCCACATCTGCGGATCGCCGGTTCACCTGCATAAACTCGTCATGAATCTGGTCTCCAATGCGG
>CAZXWJ010000056.1:0-20504 GCA_964644375.1 uncultured Desulfobacteraceae bacterium
TGAATTTTTTTGCCGTGGAATCCCATGGGACAGTGCATCCGAGATGGGTGCATTTACAGGACAGGGCCAGGAATCCGCCGTCTTTGAGTCGGGAGACGTAGAATTTTCCCGCCACAAAGGCGGTCACGGACTCAAGCGCAAACGCGTCCACCGGACCGGCCTCGACGATTTTTCCGGATTTACTCTCTTCTGATCGTGATCCGGAAGGCCGCAAAAAAGCTGTCACCACGGCGACGACTTCCGCCAGGGCGAGAATGCCGAGGCAAAGGAAGAGTTTTCGGATAAATCCTCTGCGGGAAGGGTTCGTTTCTTGGTTTTGTGCGGGTATATTATTCATTTGTTTTCCCTTTGAGCGCTACAAGGGGGAAAGTTTAGTAATAAGAGTTACGAGTGACTATAGTGAGCTAAAGTGACTAAAGTTAAAGATGAAAACAAGAAGTTCGATCCGTTTAAAGCGTCTTTGTATTCTTGCCGATGGACGAAAATATCGCGAGCAATTCCTTGCACTCTTCGTATTCAACTTTTATCTTCTTTAAGGTCGCCCATTTGCAATCCGTGATGATCTCGAGCCAGTATTGCGTTTCGCTTGCTTCACTTTCGCAGATCTTGATTCTGCTTTTAAAATCGGCTCTGCTTCTTGCGCGGTTGGCTTCCCGGTAGTTTGCGCCTATCGACGTCCCGGATTTCGTGATTTGGTTGCGAATAACTCTTGATTCCTGCGTGTTGGGAAGTGTTGCGGATAACCTGATAATCTTGACTGCGAAAGCTCTCGTTCGTTTTTTAAGTTGCTTTGAAAAGGCTTTGTTTTCCATGTCTGCTCCCAATTATTTTTATCTTCCTCAACTTTAGGCACTTTAGTCACTCGTAACTTTAGTCACTCCAATATACAAGCCTCATCCCTTCCCCCCGAAACCAAACCCCGGTCACGGTCAGAAGGAGAAAGACCACCAGGAGAAAAACGAACAACGTTTGGAGGGCTTCATTTTTGTTCGCGTCATATCGGCGTTTCATGACCATGTAGACGCCAGCGATTCCGGTCGCTATCAAGACAAAAGGGATCAACCCGTTGCTGATGATGGGGGAAAGGCCGGGCATCCATCCGGCAAGGTCCATGACATATTCGTCGAGGAGTATGCCGATCGGTGTCAGGGCAGCCGCAGTAATGGTTGCTACAAGGGCCATGCGGCGACCTTTGGATGAGACAAACCATATCCCTGTGGGATTTGTCTGATAGTTGACATAGGGGAGAGCGGTCAGGAAAATGGTCATGAGGGCCGGGATGATAAAGAGGGCAAAGAGCGGGTGGATGTGCATAAGGATTTCCTGAATACCTGCAAAGTACCAGGGGGCCTTGGTGGGGTTGGGACTCAGACCCGGGTTGGCCTTGTCACCCAGAGGGGCATCCACGACCACCGAAAAGAGGAGTACTCCTGCGAGCAGGAGCAGGGCCACCACGACCTCCCGAAGGATCAGATTGGGGATGGCCGGAACGGATTCGTCCCGGGTGTCAGGAGGTTTCTCGGGCTTTTGGGGAATGACGAGGCCTCCGGCCTTGCGTACTCGCCAGAAGTGGAAGGGCATGAGAAGGAGAAGAAGGGCCGGAAGGACCGCGGTGTGCAGGGCATAAAAAATGGAGAGGGTGGCGGGACCCACCTCGGAGCCCCCCTGCACGAGTCTTTGGAGTCCCTCGCCGACCCGGGGGATATACTCCAGCATGCCCGTGCAGATGGTGATGGCCCAGAAGGCCAGTTGATCCCAGGGCAGCAGATATCCGGTAAGATTGGAAAGAAGGAAAAGGCCGAAAAGGCTCAGTCCGATGATCCAGTTGAATTGGCGCGGAGGGTGAAAGGCGCCCGTGAAAAAGACCCGCAACAAATGCAGGAAGGCGATGATGATGAGTGCGTTGGCAGCCCAATGGTGGATGTTTCGGATAAGGGGACCGAAGGCCACCGCATGTTGAAGGGCGAGGACGGATTCATAGGCCTTTTCAGGAAAGGGCTGATACACGAATTTTAAGAGCAGGCCCGTGCCGAACAACAGGAAGACCAGCACAAGGGCCATTCCGCCCAGACCCCAGGTCAGGGACAAAGCGAGGGTGCGTTCCGGCACCATTCGCGGGCGGAAATGCAGAATCAGGCTGTTGAAGAAACGCCGGGTGCTTTGCCGTTCCCCGGAGGTCCTCATTGTGCCGGGAAAGATGGAAGAGCGTATTCGCTGTATAAGGCCGTATTGATCCCCAACCTGGCCGTTTTGAGATATCATGCAATCATACCGGGAAATTCGAAAGGATGCCTGTAACGACTGTGCTAAAATGAGACAATGTTCGGGCACTCAAAAATAAACTGCTTTCCAAAGGATTTATGTAAGGGCAATTTTTTGAAAGGTTTTGTTTTTTTAATTGAAATTCAATTCAATTTAGTCTATCAAAATTCTTTAGAGCAAGCTATTAAATTTTATTCAAATAGAAACACTCCTGATCTCAATCATTATCAGTTTGTTTCTATTTCAAAAACCTGATCCTCCGGGGTCGGTCGAAGATCCCGTTTTGCGGGGGTCAGAGACGGTTGGCTTTACCAAAAAAATGACCTGGAGAGTCGAAGATCCCGTCTTCAGCGGGATGGGAGTATCGGAAAAACTGCAGGCGACCGTGAGCATTTTTTTATTGCGTTCATCCAATGCCACCGTAGCGGGTAAGTTAGGATTTTTCATCACTCCAGCACTCCAGGAATATTGAACTTCTAGTCTCTTTTTTGTGATCGTTTTCTAATGAAGCTCGCGGAGCGATACCGCAACTTTAGTCACTCGACACTTTAGTCACTTGTAACTATTATTCCCCTCGGGGGTTAGCCCAAGGCCGGGGCCTCTGGACCCGGATTTACTTTAAGTTTCACATTCGCGGAGAGTCCTATGATAGCAGACGAGAAGACTCCCAGGGCCAGTGCGGCTCAAATTCTGGTCGTTGTCGCGGCCTTTGTGGTCGTTGTCGCGGGCATGCGCGCATCGGTGTCGATACTGGTCCCGTTTCTTCTGGCCGCGTTCATCGCCATCATCGGTTCGCCCCCCCTGTTCTGGTTGAAACGAAAGGGAGTTCCTTCAGGGCTTTCTCTGCTCATTGTCGTCCTGGGGATTGCATGCATCGGATTACTTGTGGGGTGGATGCTCGGATCCTCGATCAAGGCCTTTACGGAAGATCTTCCCACTTATGACGCAAAACTTCAGCATCAGGTTGCAGCATTTACGGCGTGGCTCGGTTCAAAAGGCGTGGATACGGCAGGCCTTGAGTTGAATGAAATCTTCAATCCTGGATCGGTCATGCGATACGCCGGTTCCTTTCTCAGTGGCCTGCGCAAAATGCTGACCGATAGTTTTTTGATCCTGATGACCGTCATTTTTATGCTGGCAGAGGCTTCCAGTCTGCCTTCCAAACTGTTCGCGATCATGGGCACCCGGAAAAAGACTGCGACGAATTTCGATCGTTTCATCGACAATGTGAAAGACTATATGGCCATCAAGACCCTGGTCAGCCTCGGCACGGGCGTTGTCGTGGCCGTCTGGGTTGCCGTCATGGGTGTCTCTTATCCGATACTTTGGGGGTTTCTGGCCTTTCTGCTCAACTTTATCCCGAATATCGGGTCCATCATAGCGGCCCTGCCGGCAGTGGTTCTCGCCTTTATTCAACTCGGCCCCATCAAGGCCCTAATCGTCGCAGCGGGTTACTTCGTCATCAATGTGGTGATGGGCAGCGTGATCGAACCCAGATTCATGGGAAAAAGCCTTGGTTTGTCCACGCTCGTGGTCTTTTTTTCCCTGATCTTTTGGGGTTGGGTACTCGGCCCTGTGGGCATGTTGCTGTCCGTTCCTTTGACCATCACCGCCAAGATCGCATTGGATACGCGAGAAGATGCGCGCTGGCTCTCCCTTTTGCTGGGGCCTGGGCCGGGGCTGAAAAAGCCTTTAAAAAAGAAATGATGCCTTTTCGAATGATAATATTAGCCACCCGCTCGCTTCGCTCTCTTGACACACGCAGACAAACACAGGCTTTTTGCTTTGCCGACAATGGCAAAGCAAAAGGTGATACGCTTTCGGTAAACTCAGGTCCTTTCCCGTTTTGTGGGAGTCAGAGACAGTTGGCTAAGCCGAAATAATAACTCGTTTCATTGAAATTCCAGGCACCCAATTTTGATCGCGTTTTTCATGAAGCTCGCGAAGCGATACCTCAACTTTAGGCACTCGACACTTTAGGGCACTTGTAACTCTTATCTCCCTTTACCGGTGTCCGTGCCAGTCTGCGTGGGCCTGTGGTAAATTTTGTTTCCCAAAGCCTTAAGCCGCAACATACTGAGGGCATGGCATGAAGAACATTTTAATGCTTGCCGCATTAATTTTAATTCCCGGGTATGGTTCGATAACTCAAGCCCGGGACCACCGGGAACCTCTGCCCTTTCAACCGGGCGAAAGGCTTGTCTTTGAAGTCAGTTGGGAATTCATCCGGGCCGGTGAGGCGGTTCTCGAGATCCTCCCCGTGGAAGACTTTGATGGGGAGCCCTCTTTTCATTTTGTGATGACGGCAAAGTCAACCCCTTTTATCGACGTTTTCTACAAGGTCCGAGACCGTTATGATGCCTATACGGATGTGGGCATGTCTCACTCCCTCCTGTATATCAAAAAAAAAGGTGGGCGCCGCAAAAAGGAGATCAGGGTACCCTTTGACTGGGTCAAGATGGAGTCGCAGTATGTCGCCATCGGTGAGGAGTGGAAACCGATATCCCTGCTTCCCAACAGCTTTGACCCACTCGCCGTTTTTTATGCCTTCAGGCTGAATGATCTGAAAGTGGGAAAAACACTCCATGCGGCAGTCTGTGACGGAAAAAAGTGCGTCATGGGATCGGCAGAGATCCTGAAGCGTGAACGAATTCAGGTGAAAGGAACGGATTACAATGCCTTTCTAATTGAGCCGGATTTAAAGGATGTCGGAGGCGTGTTTGAAAAAAGCAAGGATGCAAAGATAAAGATATGGGTGACGGCGGATCACAGACGCATCCCCGTGCGATTCGAGAGCAAGGTCGTGGTCGGAAGCTTTGTGGCCGAACTGGTCGCGGCTGAGGGCTTAAGAGAAGTGACTAAAATTACGAGTGACTAAAGTGACTAAAATTAAAGAAAATAAAAACTTTGGGAGGAGAATTGGACGATAATTTATTTTAACAGCAGGATTGATATCTGCGAATTCGAAAGAGCAAATAGATGCTTCAAACTAGCCGAACTTTTTGCTTTCCTCTTCCAACTTTGCTCACCTGACACTCTTATCCCTTTTGAGTTTAAGACAAAGAGGGGTTTTGGGGACCCGGATTCTTGACAAAAAGTAGGCGCAAAAATAAAAAAATAAGGTTTACACCTCATTTATATTTTGATGGGAAATAGGTTAGAAGCAAAAATAAGCCCTTGCGTTGCATGAAAAAATGACAGGGCAGCAATAGGGTGAATATATTCCGCGAGATCGAAGATTGTATGAATAACGATTCGAAATGATGAAAGCGAGGTTAAAAATGCTCAAACATGGCATAGGCCGCTGGCTGGCAATCATTGCTATCGCTTTCATGGTACTGCCGCCCGGGGCACAGGCCGCGGCCGATTTCTCCGAGGATGTGCAATGGCCTCGCGAAATCATCACACCCAAGGCGACCGTCGTGCTCTATCAGCCTCAGGTGGAGCGCTTCGAGGCCGACAGGCTCGATGTGCGCATGGCCGCTTCGGTCACAGGCGCCAAGGCCGAGGAGCCGGTTTTCGGTGCCGTGTGGGTCCGTGCGCGGGTCGAAACCGACCGCGAAGAGCGGCTGGTCAATATCATCGCTCTCGAAGCCGTACGCTCCCGTTTTCCCGGCGCAACGCCCGAGCAAGAGGACGCCTTCGCCGATCTCCTGAAAAAAGAAGTGCCGAAATGGGAATTGACCGAGTCCCTTGACCATTTGCTGGCGAGTCTGGAGGCGGCGGAGCGGCAGAACCTGGCATCGGAAAAACTCAAAAATGACCCACCAAATATTATTTACAGTGAGACCCCTGCTATCCTCATTATGCTCGACGGCAAGCCGGTCCTGGAAAAGATCGAAGGTTCTTCCCTGATGGCCGTGGTCAACACTCCTTTTTCGATGGTGTACCGCCCTTCCGAAAAAACATACTATCTGAAGGGTGACAAGGAATGGTATCGTAGTTCGTCCTTGACGGATGACTGGCAACCTGACCCAAATCCTCCGTCCGATATCAGTGCCCTGCGCCCGGAAGACGGTCTCGATCCGGAGGCGCCGACCATAGACGGACGTAACAGCAAGATCATCGTCGCGAACGAGCCCGCTGAACTGATCTTCACACAGGGAAGGCCGAAATACGTTCCGATCGAAGGCGGCGACGTCCTTTTTGTCAGTAACACGGAAAGCGACATTCTCCTGGAACCTGAGACCGGCCGGCATTTTCTGCTGATTTCAGGAAGGTGGTACGTATCCAAGGCCCTGGGGGGCCCCTGGACTTACGTGGCGGGTGATGCCCTGCCCAAAAGCTTTGCCGATATCCCCCCAGAATCTGAAAAGGGCGAGGTTCTTGCCGGCATCAGCGGCACGACCGAGGCGCGTGAAGCGGTGCTCGACGCCCATATCCCCCAGACAGCGGCCATTGTCCGCAGCGAGGCCAAACTGGAGGTGGAGTACGACGGGAAGCCCAAGTTCAAACAGATCGCCGGCACATCCATCAAATACGCGGTCAACTCACCGATCTCTGTGATTGAGGTGGAAGGGCGGTATTATGCGGTGGACAATGGTGTCTGGTTCACGGCCTCGAAATCGACCGGTCCCTGGGTGGTTGCCGATTCGGTTCCTGCCCAGGTGCAGGACATTCCGCCCAGTGCACCCGTTTACAACATCAAATACGTGACCGTCTATAACGCCACGCCGGATGTCGTTTACGTCGGCTATACACCCGGCTATGTAGGAACTTATATCTACGGCGGTACGGTGGTCTATGGTACCGGTTATTATTATCGGCCCTGGTACGGCCATTATTATTACCCCCGCCCTGTCACCTGGGGGTTCAGTGTCCGGTACAGTCCCTATTACGGCTGGAGCTTCGGGTTGAGTTACAGCAGGGGGCCGTTCACTCTGTCTATAGGCCATGGCTGGGGCCATTACCACCGCCACCATTATCAGGGGTGGTAGGGGCCTCCCCGTTATCGACCTCCGTATTACCGGCCGCCCCACCATCGGCCGCCCCATTACCGGCCTCCCTATTACAGACCGCCGCGACCCGAGTTGTATCGTGCCAAGCAACCACGCGCCGATTTGTATGCTCAACGATCGGATCGTATGGCCCGCCCTGTCCCGGAACGCCGGCCTTCCATCGACCGGCCCGCGTCGGCCACCCGACCCACCCAAAAGGATCGGATAAAACGGGCAAACGATGTCTACACCGACCGTGACGGTAACGTATATCGGCGCGGAGAGAAGGGATGGGAGCGCCGAGACGGCAATAGATGGTTCCCGTCGGATCAGGCCTCGCCAAGGCCATCACAACCCTCGGCTCGTCCATCAAAACCGTCGGTCAAGCCTTCTCAGCCATCAACTCGCCCGGCAAAACCGTTGGTCAGACCTTCACAACCCTCGGCCCGTCCATCACAGCCATCGACTCGGCCGGCACAGCCAAAATGGGAGAAGCAAAGGCCCCAGCTCGAGCGAGACCACCAAAGCCGCCAACGCAGTACCCAGCGCACGCGGGATTTCCAGAGGTCGCGCCAGGGCGGCGGTAAAAACGTTCGAGGCGGGGGCCGCGGGGGTGGGGGCGGCAGGACTCGCCGCTAGAGACCGGACTTCTTCTTGATTTCCCTGATCTCTGATATGTTTTATTTTTCCTTTTTAACAGCCTCTTTGAATTCCTTGCTGGAAATTTTTTTGACCTCCGAGCTCTTGAGCGTGACCTTGCTTCCTGTTTTGGCATCATCGAAAAAGATGGTGCCATCTTTTTGTTTTTTAATTTTTTTTGTGTAAAAGGTGCTGCTGCCGGCAGGATCCTTTATCATGTAAGACCCGGAACAGGCGACAATCCCGAGAAAGAAGACGATTGAAACCAGAACCGTCATGACTTTGCGTTTCATGGTTTTCTCCTCCCTTTATTCGCGGGTAAAAAACTGGTCCTTCTCCGTGAAACGGGATCTTCGAAGGGCGAGTCAAAGATCCCGTTACGCGGGAGTCAGAGACAATTGTCTTTGCAGGAAAAATGACCTGGAGAGTCGAAGATCCCATCTTCAGCGGGATTGGAAAAATGACAGGCAGCCGTGTGATGCTTAAAATGGTGGTCATGGCATGCTGCCTTAACCGTTAGGTGTTTTTTTCCATCACTCCATCATTCCAGTACCCCAAAACTCCCCTCTTTTCATTGAAATTCCAGGCACCCAATTTTGATCGTGTTTTTCATGAAGGTCGCGAAGCGATACCTTAACTTTAGGCACTCGGCACTTTAGGGCACTTGTAACTCTTATTTCCCTTTAGGGGTTAGCCCAAAGCCGGTCCCTCCGGGCCTGGATTCTTTAAGGTTGAGGCGTACACGCCCCATAAGCCACAAAGGCAACCCCTTCTCCGGATGCGGTGAGGATCAACTTGCCCGTTTCCTCGGAAATGGCAATGGTCCATCCAACACCGTCCCTGACGCCCTCGACCCCGTCTTCGGCCCCCTGAAGGATCAGTTTTCCATCCACATGTTCCATCCGCTCGATCCGGCTGACTTTGTCGATGCCTATTTCCTTTGTGGGTCGAATGACCTTCTCTTTGAAGTCAATGATGAAAAAACGCGGGACGCCCACATCTTCCAGGGCAACTTCGCTGCATCCCCGGTCTTCCGTGCACTCAAAAATTTTAATCGTGGCGCCGAGCAACGGTTTGGTGCCGTCGAAGTCACCGGCCAGGACGGGTAGCGGTGTAAGGCAGAAAAAAGACAGGAGCGAAATGATTTTTATCAACTTGCTCATGATGACCTCCCAATGAGGCTGTGGGCCTCACCCGATAAACATTGATCTTTTTCACCACGAAGAACATGAAGAGCACGATGAGATAAAGAAAAAATTATTTTACCGTATATCCTTTGCCTTCCAGGCAGGCGGCATAGGCCCGATTGTAAGTGTTCCTCTTCTGGGCATAGGCGGCCGCCTGATCCTGCTCCCACTGCTGCCGGGCCTGTTCATCATCCCGCCTTTGTCCACTCTGCCTCATGCCGCCCAAAAGGGCCCCGGCCCCGGCACCATAAGCCGCCCCTTTGCTTCCGGATTTGCCCGCAATTTTGCCTATGGCCACTCCTGCGATGGCTCCACCCGCAGCGCCTTTCAATCTGCCTCCCTCTCTTGCCTGCTGCTGGGGGGGAGGTGACGAGGTCTTGGGGACCTGCATCGGGTCAAAGCCCGTCTGCTGTTTGGCCCATTGGTAGCAGTCGAATTTGTCCTTTTCCGTCTGGTCCTGACTCTGCCCCTTGGCGGGAAACACGATGACGTCCTGTGTCCATGCGGAACCCGAAACCAAGAACAAAAGCGCAAAAGGAGTTAAGAACCAAATCATCCTTCGCATTTTTTCCCTCCCTCTTGAGTGTCTTCCCGTGCTAAAATTCAAAAGCCAGACCCACAATCGGCCCGCTCATGGTGACGTCATAGGCGAATTTGTCCGGACCGCTGCCATCCTCGTAGTCTACGCCCAGGGTTCGGTATCCAAAATATAGACTGATCATTTCGGAAAAGGAGTAGCCGAAAATTGCGGAAGCATTCCAGGAAAAATCAGAGCCCACGCCAAAGCCGCCGATATCCCCTCTCAGTGAAAGGGAAAGCTTGGGTGTCAGGTCGGCCCTGAGCCGGAGGCCGATGAAGGGATCGATCCAATCCTCACTCACTTTAACGTTTGCGCCGAGACCTGCCAGCGGAGCGTTTAAATCGAGCTCCGTCTTGAGGTCCCAATACCTTCCGCCCCCCAGCAGTTCGAGGGTCATTTCCCGGTCCTGTGTTGACCCAAGTGACCATCGGCCGAACCTGTAAAGGCCCCCGAAGTCAATCACCCATTGTTTCACCTTTAAGCTGGCGTCTACTCGGCCGACGTTCGGATCGTTTACATAGGCATCCGCGGATAGCTTCAGGTAGTTTGTATCCAGAAAGAATCCCCACTTTTCCTTTTGCGCTTCAAAGTGTACCAAGGCCCCAATGTCGAGGTTATCCCAGATGTCGCTGAAACTTGCATCCACCTTCGAATCATTCCCCTTGAATGTCGTATCTCCATTAAGGCCGGCCATCCAGAAGTAGGGAATGAGGTGGAACTCCCATGAACTTTGAGTGGATGACGTCTCCCGGGCGTTTGCCCATGGTGCAGGGAATTGGAGTGACAGGATAAACATGGCAACGGCAAGCATATTGAACCATTTCATTCTGCCTTTGATCATCATCTACTCCTTTGTTTCCTATAACAAAATACTAAAATCATACCGTGCCGTGGCAAGGAGTGAAATAGGGTGAAATACGTATTTTGAGCAGAAATAGACCGCCTTTTGTCAGCTTGAGGGTTCCTATTTATTCCCTCCATAACCCCCTGGATTTCGGAAATCCGGGGTGCGCTTCATAGTGGGTTTTAAAGAGGCCGATGCCGGGGGATTGAACGGCATCGGCCCCGGGCTCATCTATTTTAAACTGATCTTCATGCCACCCACATCCAAAGCCAGTTCGATACCCGTTTGTTTGCCTTTGAGCTTGAGAAAGACCCCCTTCTTGTTTTCCAGCAACCAGATTTTCCGGCCTCCGACAAAAGCCACGGCCGCCTGGCCCGCAGAGTAGACTCCTTCAAAATCTTCAAGCTTCTCGAGGTTGTAAACATCGCCGGCGAGGTCCACTTCTGACATGCCTACGGTGGCGCCCACGCGCAGACCGCCGATAGATAACGGGTAGGACTTCCCCTTGAAATGCAGGGTTCCTTTGCCGGCTCCTACGCCGATGATGAACCCTGCCTTCCATTTTTTCATTTCGATGGTTGCGGTGGGTTCCCCCTTGGCCCCGGTGCTTTGCGTGAGCCCTGTGCCCGCCCATACAAGGCCGACCATCAAAGCGGCGGTGGTGATAAGAAGATTATTGATGAATGTCCTTTTCATTTTCTTCCTCCCTTTCTGTGAATGTTCATGATTATTTCTGGATGTCACTCCCTTGCCTTCACGTCCGGCCTAATGTTGGACGGCGTGGTCTATGGAATCGTCTTGGCCGGTTTTTTATCGTGATTCTTGGAGTTTTCAGGTGTGGCGATCGGCTTGTTGGTCTGAGGTCGATGTTATGAGGAGATGGTAATCTTAAAGAGACAAGAATATTGGATCCGGATCTCGATTTTTGGATCAGCGAACTCCGCTGTCGCAAGATCAGGGTAATAGGGCCGGCACGGTAAACGAAAAACTCAACACTGTTATATAGAAAAATGAATAAACCATACTGCGTCCGGGCGAGATAAGAAATAGGGTCGAGACCTTATTTTGGTGAGAAATGGACCGAATTTTTTGGTTGTCAGGGGGTTCGTGAAATCTAATGACGTCCGCCTTTTCAAGAAGCGTCAATCATTTGGTTCGGAATGCTATCCCTTGGTTTTCGTATTCTGTCGAACGGTGGATGGTTCATGCCCTTGTGCAGGCGCAAGCGGCTGAGCCCACTGTAAATTAAGACTTAAACTCGTTTCCAGGAGTAATGTCTCATTATCTTTCCATCGGGATATCCTCGTTACCGGTTCGAATCGCTGTAATGCCCTGCCGGAGAACCAGAACCAGGGACATGGCCACCTTGTCTTCGATAGGCATGGCCGACATGGTTTCCATGGCGATCACCTCCGCCACCCCGCTCGTTACCTTCACTTGGCCGATGGAGATACGGTTGTAAAACCGGATGTTGCGTGCGAAAAGCACCAGATTGGATTTGAAATCGATGACCGGAAGTGCTTCTCTCGGCTTGAAGGCCGCCCAGACCGCCTCAAAAGTTAAGGTGTCGCTAATGACGCCAACCGCCTGTGCGCGTTGTTTCTCCGGCAACAGGTTGAGCTGTGCGACCGGATAGTCGCCCTGCCAGGATTGCAGGATTTCGGCCTTGCCGGTGAACCGCTCCGGATGGTGGGCCGGAGCGACAAAAGCAGCAGGTTGGGTCTGCTTTTCAACAGCGACACAACCTATCATCATGGCGGTGCATGCCAAAACCCAAAGAATTCTGCGAGACAAAGTGATAAGGGCGGGCGTTTTCATCTGACATATTTCCTCTCTTTTCATAGCGGGCTCGGCTGAGCACTTTGTTCCCCTTTTGAAAAGCTGCACTAAGACGACACAAAAAACTCAAAACCAGAGCGGAATCGATTTGTGCCCGTCCGGTCATCATTCATAAAAATACAGGGTATTCAGGGGGCAGTTAAAGATATCCGGCTTTGATAAAGGGGAGCGATCAGAGAATTTGCTGTGCCGGTATAAATTGATGATTCCAATTGACATGCAATCTGGCCTTCCGGACCGGGTTTTTTTACTGATACTCTCTCATAACCAGAACGGCATTGTGCCCTCCGAAGCCGAAGGACTGGGATATGGCCGTTTTTATGGGATAGGCGTCTACTTTTGTGACAAAGTTCAGATCCTTGATCGGGTCATCCAGATTCTTGCAGATGTGGGTCGTTTTGTTTTTGATGCTCAATGCCGTCACGACGGCCTCGATGGCGCCCGAGGCCCCAATGGTGTGTCCCAAAAGGGATTTCGTTGAATTGATCAAGACGTCTTTTCCAAAGATGTCTTCAATGATTTGGCTCTCCGTCTCATCGTTTAAAGGGGTACCTGTTCCGTGGGCATTGATGTAATCCACGTCTGCTTCCGATATGCCCGTGTCCTCCATGGCCTGATGGATCATTCGGGTGATGTCGGCCCCGCTTTTGTCCATCATCATGATATTGTAACCGTCACAGCTTTCTCCGTAGCCTATGATCTCTCCAAAGATGTCGGCGCTTCGCCTTCTGGCGTGTTCCAGCTCCTCGATCACGAGGACGGCCCCGCCCCCCTGACTGAAAAGAAAACCCGTACGGTTCTTGTTGAACGGTCGGCTGGCCGTATTCGGCTCCCGGTTGTCTGTGGTCAGTGCCCTGACCGCGTCAAAGCCCAAAAATACCGATCCGTAATCATCATAGAGGTATTCGACGCCGCCCACTAGGGCCAAATCGACCTCACCGGATCTCACCGCCTTGAAACCATAGCCTGTGGCCACGGTTCCCGATGCACACGCAGAGCAGAACGTGAGATTACTGCCCCGCAGTCCGAACTTGATCCCCAGGTTACCCGAACAGGCATTCGGCATGGTCATGGACACACCGAAAGGGTTAAACCGTCTCGGATGTCTCATCTTTTCCAGAACTTCGTGGACGGACTCCACGGCATGCGGATCTTCCATTTCGGTCAGGGTGCGGGTCAGGGAGGCCTTTTGACGATTCAGCATTTGATGACTAAAACAGGAGGCAAATGATCTCAGCCCTCCCACACCGGTCCCCATAAAGACACCGAATTTTTCGCTGTCGACCGACGGGATCGAAAATGTGTTTCTCCTTTTATTCTGCAGGGTGTATTCGAGTCCCGCGGAATCCAGTGCCTGAAATGCGCAGGGCAGGGCAATCAGGCTTGTGGGGTCCAATTGTTTCGACTCCAGTCTGGTGATGCCGTATTTCGAATAATCCACAGCCGGCAAGGGTGACCAGACCTGGGAATGGAAATCCGAGTACAGGAGCCAGTGGTCAGGTATTCTTGAGGCCCGGGTGTTTCCGGCAAGACAATTTGACCAGAATTCCTCCACATTGCGTCCAAGGGCGTTAAAGACACCCAGACCGGTAACGACCACACGTTTTTTCATAGTCCGAGCACCTAAGAAGTTTCTTTTTGAAAGGTCAAGATATAATTTACCGCATCGCCGATGGTCAGGAGTTTCTCCACATCTTCATCTGGAATCTGCCGGTCAAAGGCATCTTCAAATTCCATCAACATGGTGACGATGTCCAGCGATTCGGCCCCCAAATCATCAACAATTCGTGTTTCCAATGAAAGGTCCTTTTCATCGGTGCTGAACACCTCTGCAATGACTTCTTTAACTTTCGTGAAAACTGCATCAAATCCGATCATTTCAGCCATGCGGAACTCCCTCCTCGTCAGCTTTACGATTACGTCTTTCTGAATTTAATGATGACCTGGAAACTCGCGTCCCTATCGCAGTGCGGCCGCCCTCGTTCTGTCCCCAAGGGTTGCCGTAAGCTCAGCTTCAGATACTTCCATCCCTCCTACATCCACAACGCCATAAAACTTGACCGCCCATGAACTTTTTTTCAGGAATTTTACATCGATGGTCAGTTGATGCCCCGGAAAGACCGGCCCTCTGAATATTACCTTGTCCATTCCCATGAAATATACCGGTGTGCCGCGTGCATCCTCAGGCAGGGATGCATAAGCAAGAACACCACCCGCCTGGGCCATGGCCTCCACGATCAGCATTCCGGGCATCAAGGGTCTGCCGGGGAGGTGCCCCCGAAAAAACGGCTCGTTGAAGGTGATATTCTTTATTGCAACGATCCTCTCTCCCGGGACGATATCCAAGATCCTATCAATCAGAACAAAAGGATACCGGTGTGGGAGCCTTTCCAGAATCTCATGAATATCCAGACACATCTGTATGCCTTTGGTCATACGGGCGCTCTTTAGGTCGATTCGCTTGTAAATATCCGTTCCGTTAGGACCTCACAAAGATCCCGTCTAAAGCAGGATTGGAGTATTGGGACAATGACAGGCAGCCGTGGAATTCTTGAAATAGTGGCCATGGCATGCTGCCTTAGCCGTCAGGTGTGTTTTTCCATCACTCCAATACGCCTCTTCTCTTTAACTTTCCTGGCACCTATTATGATCGGTTTTCTCATGAAGGTCGCGGAGCGACACCTCAACTTTAGTCACTCGAAATTTTAGTCACTTGTAACTTTTATCCCTCTACGGGATGAAGACAAAGCCGGGGCCTTTAACCCCAGATTTTCCCTTTGGGAAACAGCGTGCTGCCTGTTAGAGTGGTTTCGTCCACCCCGATTCGAGGTCTGCTTCTGCGTAAATCTTTTTCATCGTGTCCTCAATTTCTTTTCTCGCGGTCTCGAGTTGCACCCGATTCATGTCATGAGACAGAAAAAACGGTTTCCCCCATCTGATGGTTATTTTGCTGAAGGGTTTGGGTACCAGGAATCGATCCCAACTCCTCATGATCCAGGCTCTGTCTGCCGACACAATGATCGGCAAAATAACAGATCCCGAGAGTTGAGCTATACGAACAAGTCCGGGCTTGATCACGCCTTTCGGTCCCCTGGGCCCGTCAACGATATGCACAACGGCAGGATTTTCTTTTAACCCTTCCAGAATTTCAACAAAGGCCTCTCTTCCTCCCCTGGAACTCGACCCTCTGACGGTGACAAGCCCCAAGCGCCGGGCCATCCCTGCAATGAGTTCCCCGTCCCTGCTTTGACTGATCATGACAGTGAGCTTCATGTTTCTGAATTTAGCGGCATAGGCCAGAGACGGTAAGAGACGTTGATGCCATAGGGCAACGACCACACGACCATGTCGCGCTAACTGCTGCAAGGCTTCTTTCTCGCCGACTATCTTGATCCTCAGCAGGGACAGGTAAACGCGAAGGAGAATATAACAGACAGGAACGAGGTGATATTTTAAGATGATACGGGGTAATTGACTGGCCAAGTAAAGATCTCCGGACAATTAAAGCCCTGTAAGCGGACTAAGTAAAGAGAAGATAAACTAATTGTTATGTTCTTTAATATGATGTGGATAGGCTTGTGTCAAGTTAAATAGCGGCTCAGGTTTAGACAACGGGCATGATTTTGATAGAACGTTAAGGTGTAAAAAGAACAGGAATTTATAAGGAGGGGGCAAGATATGGGAAGGCCTTTTAAACCCAGTATAGAAATCCTGGTCCCAAGGAGCCAGTCGAAGATTCCCGCCTTTCAAAACGGCGGGAGATCAGAGGTCAGTGGCTTTGCCCTCTGAACGATTTATTGCCTAATAGAGGTTTCAGGTGTCGAGCGCGTAGTGCCTGAGCGCTGGAACCAGCACGCTGTTTAAGCGGGGCAGGGCACCGTCGCAGCCGTGTTTTGATAATCGTTGCCTAGTGTGGCGTGTCTCGGTCGGCACAGGGCTTGAATTTAAGCTGAACCGATATTTGCTTCCACTGAACGAGTTGAAACCTGAAACCATTTGGAGTGAAAGTACGCGGTAAGTCATGCCCTCTGCTCTTAGATCGAAGCCTGACCCTCTGGACCCGGACATTTACTCGGCAAACAAGACCTCCCTGCGGGCGTTGATCAAAGAATAGCGCCCACGGGAAGCACGATGCCTAGAATCGGATGACGATTCCGGCATATGGACCGCTGACATCCAGATCGTCTAAAACTTTACTGTCGTCGTCAAATTCCCAATCGAGATATCTATAGGCCGCAATGAGATCGAACCTTTTGAACCTGTAGCCGATGCCTGCCATAGCCTGCCAGGTCAAGTCCGAATCCCCGGTACCTATATCCCCGTAGAAGGGCATAAACCATTTTTCCGTCAGGTTCAACCGGCCTCTGAGTCCGATGACGCCGTCCCACACATGGCCCTTAGCCGGGTAAAGCGCACCCCCAAAGCCCAACTCGGTCTTCAACCACAAATAGCGCACTCCGGCCAGGATATCGAGTCTGGCCCTGTCGCTATCAATGACGCTGTAACCGACGGTCGGCGTCACGATCCAGCCTTTCAACTCCACGTTGAGCTTCTCACCCGGAGCCACGTCGGTGTCATCCTTCATGTCCAGGTAAATCACGTCCGTCATGAGGGACCACTTGCCCTTGCGCGCCTCGAAAGCGCCCATACCGCCGAATTCGAGTGCATCGATGACTTCGCTAAAACCGATATCGATGTCACCCCCGGCAGCCGAAGTCCCTCCCATCGAAGCGGCCCAACCATAGAGTTCCGCACCGAACTGCCATTTATCACCTGGCACGGCCTCTTGTGCCGTTGCGGTTCCGGGTGAGGTTGTGACAAGAACAAAAATCAATACGGCCAATAGAACGCCTTTTTTTAGCATTGTCGTCTCCTCCAAATTGGATATGTTTGTTTCCGGAAGGCGCTTGAGCCGCACACGTCGAAAAGTGATTGCAGGATTATTTCATCTGTATCCTTACAAAAAAAGACCAATATCTTCTGTTTTTAATTTTCATTTTACTCCCTCCACTTTTTTGTTTTGATGTGAATAAATTCAAGTGCTTTTGCTCTCAATTTAATATGCTCTGATGGTCGACGGCATCCCTCTAAAAGGGTTAAAAATGGGGGAGATTTACGAAAGGCCTTAAAACAGCGGGGGATTGCCGGGCTCACAAGAAGACAGCAGGCCAGGATATTTGGGGGGATTTCTGATAGCCCGGCATTATATTTAATGTAAGACGAAGATCCCGCCTATATCGCAGGGCAAACCATCTGGCTGGAAGGGAATCCCGCGATGCGCGGGATCCAGAGGATGCCTTGATGGTGGATCAATGAAGTGAATTTGATGTCCGGGGCAGTAGTCTGCTACGGAGGGTGAAAAGCAGTAAATGATAGGACGATCTTTTCAGTCAGCGGCTATAGAGGCCGGATCCTAACGCATCAAAGACCGAACGGCAGCGGCAATTTCACGGCTGAATTCGCTTAACGTGAGGTTTTGAGCATCCACGATCCCTGTCGTTCCGGTCGAGGAAGCCCCTGCGCGAAAAACGGATTTCCTGATAATTGAAGGTGCCTTGATGTTTTTATCGACTACTTCCCAGAAAACGGTCAGGCGGGCATCTCCATTGGCCATACTGTCAAAACGGGTCACATCGATGATAATCTGAAAGTCCGCCGGCATTGTACCACGGCGGTCATAGGTGAATATTTTCGGTGTGTTCAGCAACAAAGAGAGATTCTCCGCCAATACCCTGTACAAATTATCCTGAAGCGGTTCCGCCCATCGGGTGAACTCGTCCAAAACCAATTCATGCTTTCCGGCGAGGGTGACGATCTGGGGACGTTCCAGGTAAGCCGGCAGGGTGACAGGCCCAATAAGAACCGAAAGGTCGCCGTTTGCCTGTGCCCTCGATGCGCCGGATTCGGATTCAGGGAGCGAACTCAGCATGTAAAATTTTGATGGTTTGCTGGTTCCGGTACACCCGACCATAAGCATTGCAATAACAGCAATCATCACCCATGAAAAAAACATCGTACGATCATTTATTTTTTTCATCTTTACTTGCCTCCTTTTCCTTGCAGCAGTGCCTCCGGATGCCTCTCGAGATACTCCGTCAGAGAATGCAGAGAGCGCGCCGCTCCCCCAACCTCATCCAGTGCACGGTTCAGTTTGTGACGGGTGTCCGACTGCTCTCCAACGAGCTGATTCACTGAGACCAGGGTGTCTTTTGCCTGATCCATGGCCCGGCGCGAAGAAACCAGGGCCTCCTGTACTTTCTTGCCCACGGGTTGAATTTGACCATCGGTGTTTTTAAAAAGCTTCCGTGCATCCGCGGAGACGACCTGAATTTCTTTTGACGCGGTTTTTACGAGTTTTTGTGTCTGGCTAACCATTGCCTGAAGGCTTTCTGCGAGGTTGTTTACATGGCTGTCGGTATCAGTGACGAGACGGTCTGCATTCAGGATCAGCCGATTCAGATTTTCGCTGGCCGTATTGAAATTGTGCACTATTTTTATAATCTCAGGCTCCCCTAACACTCTATCGATGTTCTCAATAACCCCGAGCAGTTTATTGGCAATCTCATCGATCGGCAATTTTTCAAATTTCTTCGCAAGCTTATCCATGGAAGACGAAATGGTCGGGATTTCAGGGTATGAGGGTTCAAGTCCGGTCAAACGCACCGGCGTATCCGGAAAAAAATCGACCTCGATCATCATCTGGCCCGTCACGAAACTCTGGAGCGTCATCCGCGCACGCAACCCGCGTTCGATCAGTCTTTGGAGCTGCAAATCGATATTGCGAGCCCTTTTCCCTTTGACTTTCACTCTGCTCGGATCGACCTCGATAATGATGGGAATATTGATGCTGAGTTTTTCCGGATCTGCATCCAGGACAATGCTGCTGACCGAGCCGATCTGCACACCGCGCCAGACAACCGGCGCACCGACGCTCAGCCCTTTGACGGATTTCTCAAAAAACAGGGCGTACTTGTTTGTTTTTTTGAGTATCGAGCCGCCGCCCAGTATGATCACGCCGGCAATCAAAAGAACAATTGCGCTGATGACGAAGCCACCGATCACGGTTTTACTCACCTGTTTGGCCATGACGAGCTATCTCCCTTTTCTGGGTTCAGGGGTTCAGAGTCCTGGGTTCAACGTTGGAAGTTGGACGTTCGATGTTCACATTCTTTTTGTGAGCCTTTTTCCCCTCACTTCGACATTCAGTGTTTCTTGTTCGTTATTGGATATTCTTTTTCCAGGGTTCAGAGTTCAAAGGTTCCCGCCTTCGCTTGAAGCTACGGCGTGGCGAGCAGGGATTCAGCGCTGGAAGTTGGATGTTCGATGTTCACTTTTTGCCTTCCTTGACTTCAGTCACCCGAAACTCTAGTCACTTGTTCAGTTCCACTACTCCAACACTCCATCACTCCAATACTCCATTCCCCCGTCCCTGGGTTTTTTTTTCACCAACTTTAGTCACTTTAGTCACTCGAAACTTTAGTCACTTCTTCTTCCCCTCTCCTCAAGAAGGTCTGAACCCTCGGATCATCACTTTCCCTCAACAGCATGTTGGGATCGCCGGTGGCGATCATCGTGCGGGTTTCAGGGTCCAGAAACACCGAATTGTTGCCGATGGCGAATATGCTGGCCAACTCGTGGGTGACTATCACAACGGTCGTATCGAGACTGTCTCGAAGCTGCAGGATCAGGTCGTCCAGCCGTTTGGCACTGACCGGGTCGAGCCCGGCCGACGGTTCATCGAAGAACAGCAACTCGGGATCCATGGCCATGGCCCGCGCCAGGCCGGCCCGCTTGCGCATACCCCCGCTGATTTCCGAGGGGTAAAAATCTTCGAACCCGGACAATCCCACCAGGGCCAGTTTCAGAGAAACCTGATCTTTGACCTGCGTCTCCCTCAGCTTCGTATACTGCTGGAGGGGCAGGGCCACGTTTTCCGCCAGGGTCATGGAGCTCCACAAAGCGCCGCTCTGGTAAAGAATACCGAACCCTCGCATCAGCTGCTCCCGTGTTGCGGCATCAGCTTCCCAGTAGCTGATATCTCCATAGAAGATCTGTCCCTTTGCCGGTGATTTGAGTCCGATCATGTGTCGGAGGAGCGTGCTTTTGCCGCAGCCGCTACCCCCCATGATGATGAAGATATCCCCGTGGTTGATGGTGAAATTCAGATCCCGCATCAACACAAAGTCACCGTAGGCCATGGTGAGGTCGGTCACCGT
>CAZXWJ010000057.1:0-20398 GCA_964644375.1 uncultured Desulfobacteraceae bacterium
AAATACGAATTTCCCCTGCCGCCGGACATTTATTATATCCCTACCCTCCCTGTGAAGGTCGAGATGTGGGATGCTCTCCTGGTGACCCTGGCCGCCGTGGTGATTTCTTTTTTGGCCACGATCTACCCCGCTTGGCGCGCCTCCCGGGTGAATCCGGTGGAAGCCCTGCGATATGAATAGGACGGCATGGCACGCCCTTCGGAGGCCTGAGTGCTCAAACTCGAAAACGTACACAAATCTTTTAGGCATGATGGCGGCACGGTAGAGGTTCTGAAGGGTATCGACCTGTTTGTTCGCACGGGTGAAAGCCTGGCGATCATCGGTGCCTCCGGCGTGGGTAAGTCCACCCTGCTCAATGTCATGGGAACCCTTGAATTACCGACCCGGGGCATTGTCCTTTTCGAAGACCGAAATGTGAACGAATTGGATGAGGGTTCCCTTTGCAGGCTCAGAAATCGGGAAATCGGATTTGTCTTTCAATTTCATCACCTGCTCCCTGAACTCAATGCCCTCGAAAATACAACCATGCCGGCCCTTATTGCCCGAATGGCCCAACCGGAGGCGAAAGACAAGGCCTCGGAAATCCTGAAAAAAGTGGGACTCGAGAGGCGTATGGACCACCGAATCGGAGAGCTTTCGGGCGGCGAGCAGCAACGGGTTGCCATTGCTCGGGCGCTGATCATGAGTCCGAAGCTTCTGCTGGCCGATGAGCCTACGGGGAATCTCGATAAGTCAACCGGCGAGGATATCATTGATCTTCTGCTTCAACTCAACAGGGACGAGAATCTGGCTATGGTTGTAGCCACTCACAATTCCCGGTTCGCGCAAAAAATGTCACGACAAATGGAGATAACGGATGGTCGGATTCAGAGTGAGATACGGAATTAGCATGAACAGGCGAGGCCCGGCAAACATCGTAACGAGGTTTATGCGTCATGGCGGGTTCCTCCTCATCCTTTTGTCCTGCCTGCTGATACCCCTTTCGGTTCATGCCCAAGACCGTGGAACCGTGGCGGTGCTCCCTTTCAAGGTCAATGCCCCGGAGGATCTCGATCACCTCAGAGAGGGCCTTCAGAAAATGTTCGTGACCCGCATGGCCGGCAAGGGCCTTAGCGTCATTCCTCCCGAGACGGTCAACAAGCACCCCATGGCCTTCCGACCCACGTTAACAATGGAAGATATCCGTGCACTCGGCAGGGATATCAAATCCGACCTCGTCATTACCGGCAGCCTGACTCAGATCGGAAGCAAAGTCAGCCTTGATCTCACGGTCGTCGATATCCAAATTTCCCAGCCTCCCTTCTCGGTCTTCGTGGTGGAGGACGATGTGGAAAAACTTGCCGATGCAGCAGACAAGGCTACAAAGAGTCTCTATAACCGAATTGCGGGCGTGGAACAGATCGATTCGCTGGAGGTCAAGGGCAATCGAAGGGTGGAAGGCGAGGCAATCCTTTCCGTCGTCGACAGCAGGAAGGGCGAGGCCCTGGACTATGATCAACTCGACAAGGATTTGCGGTCCATCTACGCCATGAAGTTTTTTAAGGATGTGAAGATCGAAACCCGGGACGGAGGCAAGGGCAAAATTGTGATCTTCGTGGTCAGTGAAAAGTCCTCCATCGGAACAATCGTCTTCAAGGGCAATAAAAAGATCAAGGAGAAGGATCTCAAAGAGGAGGTCGGCATAAAACGTTATGCCATTTTGAACCTTAACGAGATCAAGCAGAGCATAAACCGATTAAAGGAGGTCTATCGGCAGAAGGGGTTCTATAACGTGGACATTCGGGAAAGGATCGAGGATCTTCCCGAGAATGAAGTTGCTCTGACCTATGAGATCGATGAGGGGGAGAAGGTCTTCATTGAAAAAATTGAATTTGTGGGCAACTCCAAATATGATGACGACGATCTCAGGGACCTTATGGAAACGAGGGAAAAGGGCTTTTTTTCATGGTTCACGAAGTCCGGTCTCCTTGACAAGAAAAAACTGGAGTTCGACATCCAGAAAGTCTCTGCCTTTTATCATAACCATGGATTTATCAAGGCAAAGACGGGTGAACCCAAGGTTACCTATGAAGAGGGTAAAGGACTCACCATTATCACCGAAATTATCGAGGGCCCGCAGTATGAGGTCCACAATGTGACCGTAGCCGGCGATTTGGTCAAGCCGCCCGAAGAATTGCTGGAAAAAGTTAATATCAAAAAGGAGCAATATTTCAATCGAGAAATCGTTCGCAAAGACACGCAGCTCTTGAGGGAAGTCTACGCCAATGAGGGTTACGCCTATGTGGACGTGGCGGCCTTTACCAAACAAGATGATGAAAACCATCTCGTGGATATTACGTACAAAATGTCCAAGGGGGAGAAGGTCCGCCTGGAGCGAATAAATATTGCGGGTAACACGGTCACGCGCGACAACGTGATACGTCGGGAACTCCAGGTCGTCGAAGGGGATTATTTCAGCGGAAAGGGAATGAAAAAGAGCACTGAGAACCTCAACCGCTTGGGCTATTTTGAAAACATCGAGATCCAGCCCAAGAAAGGGGAAAGTGAAGATCTCATGGTTCTGGACATCGACGTGAAGGAAAGGGCGACCGGGTCTTTCAGCGTGGGTGCGGGATACAGTTCCTATGATAAAGTCCTGGGTTCATTCATGATCACGGAAAGAAACTTCCGCGGAAAGGGGCAGACGCTTTCCGGCCAGGCCAGGCTCGGGGCCAAGACGACCGAGTTCGATATTAGATTTATAGAACCCTGGCTTTTCGGGAAAAGGCTTAAGATGGGGGTCGATATTTTCAACTGGGAGCGTGAGTACGATGAGTATACCAAGGACAGCCTTGGCGGGGCCCTCAGATTCGGCTTCCCTTTAGGATTTGATGAATACACCGAAGGACTGGTGAAATACCGTTATGACAATGCCGATATCAGTGACATCGAGGACACCGCCGCATTGGCCATTAAGGAAATGGAAGGCCGCAATGTAACCAGCAGCCTGCGCTTCGGGATCGAACGAGACTCCAGGGACAGGCCCTGGAACACCTCCAGGGGATCGGAGAATGATTTTAATTTTGAATATGCCGGCGGGCTTTTGGGAGGCGATGTCGCATTCAACCGCTATGAACTTAAGAGCGCCTGGTATTTTCCGGTTTGGTGGGAGACCGTCATCAAGCTACAAGGCAGATGGGGCTTTATCGACAACAGACCCCAAGACGGCAAACTGCCCATTTATCAGAAGTACTTTTTGGGTGGGATCAACACGGTCCGCGGTTTTGAGTATCAGGATATCTCCCCTCGAGACCCGGCTACCGGCGACAAGATCGGCGGCGAGAAGATGATGGTCTTTAATCTCGAGTACCGTTTTCCCTTGTACAAGGAGCAGGGCGTCATAGGCCTTGTATTTATGGATGCCGGGAATGTCTTTGGCAAAGAAGACAGTTATTCCTTCAGCGGCCTCAAAAAGTCCTTTGGAACGGGGGTCAGATGGTATTCTCCCATGGGGCCGATTCGTGTGGAGTACGGTTGGGTGATAAGTCCCGAGGAGGGTGAGCCTTCAGGTAACATGGACTTCTCGATCGGAGGCGTTTTTTAATTTTTTGGGGAGGGCTGGAGAGGACCGGACGTGTCCTGTGTCAGAAGGCCGAAAAACAGATAAGGGGGAAATATGAAATTTATTGGACGATCGATATCCGTATTGGTTATTCTTTTGTTTTTCTGCAGTAATGCCTTTGCCGCTGCAGAAAAGATCGGCGTGGTGGATATGGAAAAATTCCGTGAACAATCCACGTCTTTTCAAAAAACCTTTTCAACGATCAAGAAAAAGGCCGACGCCATGCAGGCAAAACTTGATCAGGAAAGAAATGCCTTGCGCAAGCTGGAAGAGGATTTCGAAAAGCAAAAACTGATGCTAAACCTCGATGCCCAGGAAGACAAACAGTTGGCCCTGGAGAAGAAAAAAAGATATGTCAAATATCTTTATGAAGACTTTTCTTTTGAAATGAAGGCCGCCGAGATGGACACTCAAAAGCGTATCGGGAATGTATTGAATAAGATAGTAAAGCGGATCGGTGAAAAAGAAGGTTATGCCGTGATCATAGAGAAGCGGGCCCTGGGTCTGATCTATTACAATCCTGCTATCGATATTACGCGTAAAGTGGCCCAGATGTATGACAAAGAGAACCCCTAGGACTTACTCGGTTGGTGAATAAGGAGTTGATCATTGAGCTATACCCTCGGAGACATTGCCGATTTACTGAAGGGGGACCTCTCAGGCGAACGTGAAGTCCCTATTACCGGCGTGAATGCCCTTGAGAAGGCGTCGGAAGGAGACATCTCCTTTTATTCCGATCCCCGCTTTAAAGAGTCCCTTAAGAGCACAAAGGCCGCGGCCATATTTGTTTCCAAACGGAATGAACTCTTTCCCGGCCCTCAGATACTGGTTCCGAATCCGGTCCTGGCCTTTGCCAAGGTTACGGGCTTTTTTGCCCCGTCGCCATCCTCCAGGGAACCCGGTATCAGTGAGGGGGCCGTGATCCATGAAGGCGCTCAAATCGGAAACAATGCCGTGATCTATCCCCATGTCTATGTGGGAGAGGGGGCTGTGATCGGGGACGATGTCATCCTTTTTCCGGGCGTTTTTATCGGTGATAGGGCGCGTGTCGGAAACCGGTCCCTTATCTACCCCAATGTCAGTGTCCTTCATGATTGTCTGATCGGCAATGACGTCATTATCCACGCGGGCACAACGATAGGGAGTGACGGTTTCGGATTTGTTCGCGACGGTTCGGTCAATGTCAAAATTCCCCAGATCGGTATCGTTCAGATCGATGATGACGTCGAGATCGGGGCCAATAATGCCATCGATCGTGCCGCCCTGGGAAAGACCTGGCTCAAACGGGGAGTCAAAACGGACAACCTGGTTCAGATCGCCCATAACGTTGTCATCGGTGAGGATACGATCCTGGTTGCCCAGGTGGCCGTCGGAGGCAGCGCCCGCATCGGCCGAGAGGTGGTGATCGGTGGTCAGGTTGCGATAGCCGATCACCTCGAGATCGGTGATCGGGCCATGATCGGTTCCCAGTCCGGCGTGGCCAAGTCCCTTGCCCCCGGGAAAATCGTTTCAGGCACCCCCACCATGCCCCATAAGCTCTGGCTGAGGACGCGGAGTCTTATCACGCGGCTTCCGGATCTCAACGCCCGGATAAAAAAGCTGGAAAAGAAAATTCAGTCACTGGAAAAACGGATGGCATAGTGTCGCGTTTGCATTTTGCGGTCTCGATGAGACCCGGAATGAAATCCGAATCCGAAGGTGACACAATTAAACCAACATATAAGGTGTTAAGTGCATGATGAAACTCCCTCTCTATTATGATGACATTGCCAAACTCCTGCCCCATCGTTACCCCTTTTTGCTGGTAGATAGAATCACGGAAATAGAACTGGGAAAGAGGGTTGTGGGGATTAAAAACGTATCCTGCAATGAACCTTTTTTCCAGGGGCATTTTCCAGAAAATCCGATCATGCCCGGCGTGTTGATCGTCGAGGCCATGGCCCAGGTCGGCGGCGTGATGGCACGCCTTACCAGGCCGGAAGTCCTGGTGGAGGAGGGTGCGGGTGGACTCTTCTTCATGGCCATAGACAAGGTCAAATTCCGTAGGCCCGTTGTGCCGGGGGATCAGCTCGTCTTTGAGCTGGAGGCCCTGAGGGCCGGGTCAAAGGTCTGGAAGATGGCTGGAAAGGCGTTTGTCGACGGCAATATCGTTGCCGAGGCGCAACTCCTGGCGTCCATCGGTTAATTCTTTTATTAAGGAGTCCATCATTATGGAAATCCATTCTTCGGCCGTGGTAAGTCCGCACGCGCAGCTTGCTGAAGGTGTCAAGGTAGGACCCTATAGTGTCGTCGGTGATCACGTTACGATAGGTCGAGATACGTATATCGGTCCTCACGTGGCCATCGAGGGGCACACGACCATCGGAGAGCGAAACAAGATTTATCCCTTTGTGTCCATTGGTTCACCCCCTCAGGATATCGGTTACAAGGGGGAAGACACTCGGCTGATCATCGGAGACGACAATGTCATACGGGAATACGCCACCGTCAACCGGGCAACTACCAAGCAGAACTGGGAAACGGTGATCGGAAATCGCAACTATGTCATGGCCTATGCCCATATTGCCCACGATTGCACGCTCGGCAACGGCATCATCATGTCCAATGTGGCCACTTTAGGCGGTCACATCATCGTAGGGGATCATGCGATTCTGGGCGGTCTGGTGGCTATTCATCAATTTGTGCGGATCGGGGCCTATGCTTTTTTAGGCGGAAAATGTGGTGTCGACAGGGATGTTCCGCCCTATATGATAGCAGCGGGTTCCCGGGCCAAACTTTACGGTATCAATCGCCGGGGTCTGGCCCGACAGGGATTTTCGAATGAGGCCATAAGCGGCCTGAAGAAGGCCTATCGAATCATTTGGCGTGAAAACAGGAGGTTCTCTGAGGGAATCGATCAGGTCCGGCGTGAAATTGAAACCTTCCCGGAACTGAAGGAACTTCTCGAGTTTTTTAACGGTTCAAACAGGGGAATCCTGCGTTAGGAGGCTGCAGGCCGGAGACGGATGGCTCTGCCGCATAATGATTCAGCGCATCAAGCACTTCAGCCGGGTGGGAATCCGTATCAGTGAATCCAAGAAGGTATGTCTGAACAGGAAAATATCTTAGGTATTATAGCCGGTGGGGGGAAGTTTCCCCTGCTACTGGCCGAAGCGGCCAGGTCTCAGGGAATGCGGGTCGTGGTTATCGCCCATCACGGTGAGACGGATCCTGCCCTTGAAGACAAGGTCGACAAGACCGTCTGGGTAAAACTGGGGCAGCTCGGCCAGGTGATTGGCGCCCTGAAAAAAAATGGGGTTCGAAGGGCCGTGATGGCCGGAACCATCGCCAAACGCCGCATGTTCAGCGGCATCAAACCGGACCTGAAGGGGTTGGCCCTGATGTCCAGGCTGGCGATTTTTCACGATGACGGTATTCTAAGGGCCGTGGCCGAGGAACTGACTTCCAACGGCATCGACATCGTTCCGTCCACCTTTTGTATGCCTGATCTTGTGGCTTCCCCGGGGCGTCTGACCAGGAAGAAACCTGCCCGGAATGAAAAGGAAGACATCGCCTTTGGATGGCGAATTGCCAAAGAGCTTGGGAGGTTGGATATCGGGCAGTGTGTGGTGGTGCGAAACAAGACCGTCCTGGCCCTGGAGGCTATTGAAGGTACGGATGAAACCATTCTCAGGGGCGGCCGGCTGGCCGGGGAAAAGGCGGTCATCATCAAACTCAGCAAACCGAACCAGGATCTGAGGTTCGATGTGCCCACAGTGGGCCTTCGAACCATCGAAACCATGACTCAGGTGAAGGCCTCCGTGCTCGCGGTCGAGGCGGGTAAAACCCTTCTGTTCGACAAATCGGCAATGGTTGAATATGCTGATAAGAATGGAATCGTGATCATTTCTCAATAGGCTTCGCAGGGATCGGCCGACGGCATCCGCCTTCGGCCGCCACTAACCTCAACCGTCATCGCCTTTGGCGATTCATGGGGGGGCAATCGGTGAATCAGAATAAGAAAATACGCGCAGGCGTGATTGGCGTAGGGCATCTGGGAGAGTTCCACGTGCAGAAATATGTCGCGCTTTCGAATGTGGAACTCGTCGGCGTCATGGACGTCGATCGAGAAAGGGCGGAGGATATCGCCCGCCGGTACAATACCCGGGCCTTTGAAAACCATCTGGAACTTCTGGATAATGTGGACGGTGTGAGTCTTGCCGTGCCGACCGAGCATCATTTCGAGCTTTCTGCGGATATCCTTTCGAACGGTGTTCATCTCCTCGTGGAAAAGCCCATCACCCACAATGTGAACGATGCAGACCGTATGATCGCCCTGGCCGAGGAGAAGGAATTGGTCCTGCAGGTCGGACATGTGGAACGTTTCAATCCCGCTGTCGTAAAGATGAATTCTCTGCTCAACCGCCCCATTTTTATCGAATCCCATCGGCTGAGCCCCTTTACGCCGAGAGGCCTCGACGTAAGCGTGGTGCTCGATCTCATGATTCATGATCTGGATATTATCTTTCACGCCGTCGGTTCCGAGATTCACGAACTGCATGCGGTGGGCATGAACGTGATTACCGGGAAGACGGATATCGCCAATGTCAGGATTATCTTTGAAAACGGAACAGTGGCCAATCTGACCGCCAGCCGGGTTTCAAATAAACCGATCAGGAAGATTCGAACCTTTCAACAGGACGCCTATATATCCGCCGACTGTTTGAAAAGAGAAGTGAGCATTACCCGCCTGGACAACCAGGGGGGAGATTCGAATGCCTTTCCCCAGATCGCCTCGGAGAAGCTGAGATATCCTGACCGCGATCCTCTGGCCGATGAGATCCATTCATTTGTAAAGGCCCTGATGAGCGGCACTAAACCCGTTGTTTCAGGTTATGACGGCCGAAAGGCCCTGAGCGCAGCGCTTGTCATCAATGAACAGATTGAAAAAGGGTGCAGGAATCTCCAGTCCATTGGCTGATCATGTAAAATCCCGACTCGTACTGATGGTCGCGGGAGAGGCTTCGGCCGATCTGCACGGTGCCGGTCTGGTTCGGGCCATGACGGAGATGGAACCGAGGACGATTTTTTGGGGCATCGGCGGTAAGAACATGGCCGATGCCGGGGTCCGAATCCTTTTTTCTTCCTCCGACATGGCCGTCGTCGGGGGTACCGAGGTCTTCTCCAAGGCCGGCCGCATTCTCAAGGCCTCCCTGGTCCTGAAGTCCATCCTGAAACGCCGCCGTCCCGACCTTCTCATCCTGATCGACTATCCGGATTTCAACATCAACCTGGCCCGGACGGCAAAACGCTTGGGTATTCCGGTTCTCTACTATATCAGCCCCCAGGTCTGGGCCTGGAGAGTCGGACGGATAAGGAAAATCGCACGAAGGGTGGACCGCATGGCCGTGATCCTGCCCTTTGAGGAGGCCTTTTACCGCCAAAGGGGCGTTACCGTAGAATATGTCGGTCATCCCCTGCTGGATGCCGTCCCCGAAGGACTGGACAGAGACCGAATCCGCAGGGATATGAATCTCGGGGGATCCGACCCGGTCCTGACCCTCCTGCCGGGCAGCAGAATCGAGGAGGTCCGGAACCTTCTGCCGATCATGATCCAAGCTGCGGAGATCCTCTCTTCCCGATTTCCCACCCTGACCGCCATCGTCCCTGTGGCCCCGACCATCGCGCCGGAAGTCATTCAGACCATGGTCCGGTCCTCGGCCCTGGATATCAGGGTTTCCGAGGGTGAAACCTACAGGACCCTGGCCGCCTCCGATCTCGCTTTTGTGGCTTCGGGAACGGCCACTCTGGAGGCGGGGATTCTCGGCGTCCCCATGGTCATTGTGTACCGGGTGTCCCCGCTGAGTTTCTGGATTGCAAAAAAAATCATCAAGGTCACCCACATCGGCCTGGTAAATCTGGTGGCCGGCACACCCTTCCTTCCCGAGCTGATCCAGGATGAGGTCACGCCCCAAAGACTAACAGAGGCGGCCCTGAACCTGCTGGAAAGTGGCGAGACAAGGGACAATGTGTTAAAAGGGTTCCGGGATCTCAAAAAGAAACTGGGAGAAGGGACCCCTTCAAAAAGGACCGCGGAGATTGCCTGTGAGATGATGGAGCAATCCCGGTCGTGAGGCAGAACCATGGCAAAAACCATATTGATCGTCGATGATGAGGAAACGATTCGTCGGTCTCTGGACGGTATTGTGGCAGATGAAGGGTTTGAGGTCATTCGGGCCGAAAGCGGTCTTGTCGCCCTTGAAAAAATTGAAGAGGTCATACCGGACCTCGTCCTCCTGGATATCTGGATGCCGGACATGGACGGTATTGAGACCCTGGTAAAACTCAAGGAGGCCTATCCCCATCTTCAGGTGGTCATGATGTCCGGCCACGGCACCATCGAAACCGCCGTCAAGGCCACGAAACTTGGTGCCTATGACTTCATCGAAAAGCCCCTCTCCCTTGAAAAGGTCCTCGTCTCCATCAACAATGCCCTCGACTACTACCGCCTGGAAGAAGAAGTGACCCTTTTCAGGGAAAGGGATCGGGACAAGTACCAGATTACAGGGGAAAGTGAGGCCATCAGTAGTCTCAGGGAGCAGATCAGGATTGTGGGCCCCACAGACGCCTGGGTGCTCATAACCGGTGAAAACGGCACGGGAAAGGAGCTGGTGTCCCATACGATTCATCAGTTGAGCAAGAGAAGCCGCAAGCCCATGGTGGAGGTCAATTGCGCGGCCATTCCCGAAGAGCTGATTGAGAGCGAACTTTTCGGGCACGAGAAGGGGGCCTTCACGGGTGCCGGCAACATGAAAAAGGGGAAGTTCGATCTCGCCCATGAAGGGACCCTGTTCCTGGATGAAATCGGGGACATGAGTTTGAAGGCCCAGTCCAAGACCCTTAGAATCCTTCAGGAACAGAAATTCGAGAGGGTTGGGGGCGCCAGAACCATCCATGTGGATGTCCGGGTCATTGCGGCCACGAACAAGGACCTTGAGACTGAAATTGACAAGGGGACATTTCGAGACGATCTTTATTTCCGGCTGAACGTCATACCCATTCAGGTGCCGCCACTCAGGGAACGCCTGGAGGATATCCCCCAGTTGGCCGATGAATTCCTGAAAGAGTTCTCCCTGAAAACCAATCTGGAATCAAAGGAATTTTCAGAAGAAGCCTTTGAAGTGCTGAAGAAATACCATTGGCCGGGAAATGTGCGGCAATTGAAAAACCTTGTGGAACGGCTGGTGATCATGACGCCCGAAAAGCGGATTCAGGCCGAAGACATCCCTGCTCCCTTTAATCGGGAACCGGCGGCAAAAGATGAATTCGATTTGAGTCGGATGGGAGATACCTACAAGGATGCCAAAATCAATTTTGAGAAGGCCTTTATAGCGAAGAAGCTCAGGGATTTCAACGGCAATATCTCCCAGACCTCCGAGGCTATCGGCGTGGAAAGAAGCAATCTCCACAAAAAAATCAAGGCCTATGGCCTTGAAAAAAATCGAGATCAGTAATCCGGTTGATTTTTTCCCCAATCTCTTTTTTGCCTGCCTTGGTCTTGGCCGAAAAAAGAATCGGTGCTTCCTTGAAAAGCCCACCCAGATCGTCCCGAATGGCTTTTGCCCGTGACTGGGCCTGGTTTCGGGAGAGTTTGTCCGACTTGGTCAGAACAGGAATGCAGGCGGTTCCGTATTGTGCGAGCCAAGCAAGCAGATTCCTTTCATCCGGGCCGGGATCTCTCCTGATATCGAGTATGAGAACGACCGCCTTGAGATTGCTCCTGCTCTTCAGATAGGTTTCGACCATGTCCCCCCAGGTTTTCTTGACCCTGAGAGGTACCTTGGCATATCCGTAACCCGGGAGATCCACCAGGTACAGGCGGTCGTTCGCGCAGAAGAAATTGATGGCCTGCGTCCTGCCCGGAGTGGAACTCGTTCTTGCAAGTTTTTTCCGATTGACAAGGACATTGAGGAGAGAAGATTTGCCAACGTTGGAACGGCCAGCAAAGGCCACTTCCGGCATATCCGGAGGGGGATACTGTTTTTCCTGAAAGGCGCTTTTGATAAATTCGACGTTCATGTAGGGCCGGGCGTTGAATGGTTGTATGCGTTTAAATATTTTAAATGATGAATGTTTCTAGCCATGTCCATCTCTTTTTTCAGCGTATTCCATCGTCTGTGCGTCAATATGTTTTTTGGCGCCAGTCAGCGAATATCCTTGAGATAGGCCTCGATACGATCCAGCCCCTCCCGAATGTTATCCAGGGAATTGGCATATGAAAAACGAAGGTATCCTTCCGCATTTCGGCCGAAATCGATCCCCGGCGCAACGCCGACCCCTGCCTTTTCCAGGATCTCAAAGGCCAGGTCGTAGGAATTGCCGGACAGGTGTTTGGCATTGGCCAGCATGTAGAAGGCCCCGGCGGGTTCCACCGCCAGGCCGAAGCCCAGTTCCCGCAGCCTTTTGATCATGAATCGCCGTCTCTCATCATATATGCCCCGCATCCTCTCCACGTCGGGTTCCGCCTCTGAGAGGGCCGCCACTCCCGCCCACTGGGAGATGCTCCCTGCGGAAATAAAAAAGTTTTGCTGAATCTTCTGCAGGGGTCTCACGAATTTCGGGGGTGCGATGATATACCCCAACCGCCATCCGGTCATCGCATAGGCCTTTGAAAAACCGTTCAGGACAAAGGCCCTGTCCGTGAATTCGAGGATGGAATGCGCCCTGTCCCCGTAAACCAGACCATGATAGATTTCATCCGAGATGATATAGGGGCCCAGCGAAGCAATCTCTTGCATGCGGTCGACGGGCAGGAGGTTTCCCGTGGGATTGGAAGGGGAGTTTATCAGGATGCCCTTGGTCCTTGGCCCCAGCTTTTCTTTTATTTCCTGGGGTCGGTACTGAAATCCTTCCTCCTCGTAGACATCGACAAAAACCGGCCTGGCCTGGATGAAACGGGCGAAATTGGGATAGCAGGGATAATGGGGATTGGAGATGATCATCTCGTCTTCCGGCTCCATGAGAGTGGAAAAGAGCATGAAAAGGGCCGGTGAGGTGCCGGATGTCACGACGACCCGGTCGGGGCTCACGGTCACCCCGTATTTTTCCAGATAGTGACGGCAGATGGCCTCCCGCAGTTCGATGATGCCCAGGCTGTGGGTGTAATGGGTATGCCCGTCATTGATGGCCCTGACCGCGGCCCTGCAGATACACGAAGGCGTCGGGAAATCCGGTTCACCTATCTCGAGATGGATGATCTGTTGTCCTTCCCTTTCAAGCGCGTGAGCCCTTTCAAGGACGTCCATCACGATAAATGGAGGGAGATTCAGTGCCCTTTCGGTGGCCTCTTTCATGGTGTCCCGCCTCTGGCTTTATTGATTTCTTTCAGAAGTCGTTTGCTTTCTTCCGCAATGTCCCCTGTGTAGTCCTTTTCGGCGGCCTGTTTCAGGGCATTTTCCGCGTCGTCATAGCGCATCAGATTCAGATACAGCCTGCCCAGATATAAAAAAGGATGAGGATCCTGAGGGCTCAACCGGGTCGCACGGGTATAGGCCTCAATGGCATTTTCCCATTGTTCCAAACGCTCATAGGCCATTCCCATTTTTTCATGGGCGGGGCTGTATCGGGGTTCGAGCCCCAGTGCCTTGCTATAGTGCCTGATGGCCAGGTCGTATTTCCCCTGGTAGTAATAGACCGTGCCCAGATTTTCATGGGCCGCATGTCGGTTCTTGTACTTGAAGTTGTCCGCGGCCTGCTCAAAAAGGGGAACGGCCTGCTCCCACCTTCCTAGGCTTGCATAAACGGCCCCGAGGTTGTTTCGGGCATCGGGATAATCGGGTTTGAGTGCCAGTGCCCGCTGAAAATGAATGACCGACTTGTCATACTCTCGTGCATTCCGGTATGCGACCCCAATACTGTTTTGGATGCTGGCATCCGAGGGATCCAGTTCACCCGCTTGAATCAATTCCCTGAGCCCCCCTTGGAGGTTGCCCTCCTGAATCATTGATACCCCGACCGTCTCCTTGGCCTTGGCCCGTTCCTTCGGCGACGGCATTTTTTGTGAGGTCGTGTTTTGCGCGCATGCGAAAAAAAACACACAGGAGAGCAGGCAGAAAAAGAAAACGGCACTGGCTCTTTTCATCTCATATCACCTTGTTTAGGGGGTATTCGATAATTCCTTCCGCTCCGGCCTTCATCAACTGAGGAATCAGGTCCCTGACGAGAGCGGCATCCACAACGGTTTCCACGGAGAACCACGATGTGTTGTAGAGGCTGGCCACGGTCGGCGCATTGAGGCTCGGCAGGAGCCCAATCACGTCTTCCAGTTCTTGCTCCGGGACGTTCATCTTCACGCCCACCATGTTATCCGCCCTGAGTGCACCCTTGAGGAGGAGTACGATCTGTTCGATTTTCTGTCGTTTCCATGTGTCCCGAAATGAATCCCGGTTGGCGATGAGTTGGGTGTAGGACTCCATGAGTTCGTGGATGATTTTAAGCCCATGGGCCCGAATGGTGCTCCCGGTCTCCGTCACCTCAACAATGGCATCGGCGAGTCCCGAAACCACTTTACCCTCCGTGGCCCCCCAGGAGAACTGCACCTTGATATCTATATTTCTCTCACTGAAATATTTTTTTGTGAAGTTGACGAGTTCCGTAGCGATCTTCTTGCCCTGGAGATCCTCGATCTTTTTGATGGGGGAATCGGCCGGGATCGCCAGGACCCAGCGCGCCGGTTTCTGGCTGACCTTGGAATAGACGAGATCGTCGACCACCTTGACGTCGGACTCGTTCTCTTCCGTCCAGTCCCTGCCCGTCAACCCGGCATCCAGAGTCCCGTTTTCCACATACCGAGACATCTCCTGAGCCCGGCATATGGTAAGTGCCATGGTGGGGTCATTGATTTCCGGGAAATAACTCCTCCCGTTGACATTGATCCGCCAACCGGACTTTTCGAAGAGCTTGATGGTTGCGGATTGAAGACTTCCTTTGGGTATTCCGAATTTTAAAACTTTCATTTTTTGTAGACCTTTTCCGGATCAAATACTTTTTCACCAATCACGGTCACCTCTCCGCTCGAGTCCACCTTCTGATGAAAGCAACTTTCATAGCCTTTGTGGCAGGCGGCACCACCCACCTGTTCGACCCTGAAGAGGACGGTGTCATTATCACAATCGGCATAGATCTCTTTGACCTTCTGGACATGGCCCGAGGTCCCGCCCTTGTGCCAGAGTTCCCGGCGCGAACGGCTCCAGAAATGGGCTTCGGCGGTCTCCAGGGTCTTTTTCCATGACGCTTCATTGATGTATGCGAGCATCAGGACCTTGCCGGAAAAATAATCCTGAACAATGGCGGGCAACAACCCGTCCCCTTTGGAAAAATCGAGCTCGATCATGATGTTCCACTCCTTCCGTAACAAAACTAAACCAATATAAATAACATATTAAAAATTCGGCGCAAGAGAAAAAATAACGCCACAGATAAATCGCACACCCACCGAAGAGGGGACCAGCTCTTGATCCGAATCGCAGAGAAACCGATTCGGATCAATGACCGTCTCCGCGTGTTCGTGGTGAAATTCAAACGTCTTCATTTTGATGGCTGACGTGGGCCCCGCTCAGTTGACCGCAGGCTGCGGAGATGTCCTGTCCCTTGCTCTTTCGAATAATGGCGGTGTAATTATGGTTGATCAGGATCTCCTGAAAACGGAGGATTTCTTTCATGGAAGACGGCGACAGGTCCACGCTCGGGTGGGAATTGAGGGGGATCAGGTTGATCTTGGCCCGGACGTCGCGCAACAGTTCGACCACCTTCAGCGCGTCCTCCTCACGGTCATTGACGCCTCGGATCAGGATGTACTCGAAGGTGATCATGCGACGATTGGGAAGAGGAAAATCTTTGCAGGCTCGAATCAATCTTTCCAGCGGATAGGTCCTGTTTACGGGCATGAGAAAGTCACGGGTCGCATCATCCCCTGCGTTCAGCGAAACGGCCAGATTGACTGTTATATCCCTGCCCAGGTCCGATATCCTGGGAACCAGGCCGCAGGTCGAAAGAGTGACTTTCCGGTGGGAGAAGTTCATGCCGTCATCCGCCACCATATTGCCGATCGCCTTCACGACTGCGTCATAATTGGCCAGGGGTTCGCCCATGCCCATGAGAACGATGTTGGTCAGGTCTTCAGGCGACTGCATGGTGCCCCGAACCTGAATCACCTGGTCCACAATCTCCGCAGGCGTCATGTTGCGACTGAAGCCCTGTTTCGCCGTCACACAGAAACGGCATCCCATGGCACATCCGGCCTGAGAGGAGATACAGAGGGTTGCGTGATCCCGCTCCGGAATCAGGACGGACTCGATGCGATGGCCGTCCTCCAGCCTGAAAAGAAATTTTTCCGTGCCGTCGGAAGAGACCTGACAGTCGATCTTTTCCAAGTGGTCGATTCGGGCCTTTTCTTTGAGAAGATTTCGCACGGGCTTCGATATGTTGGTCATCTCATCGAAGGAATATGCCCGTTTTTGAAAGAGCCACTGCCGTATCTGTTTCCCCCGGTAAGGCTTCAGGCCCTGAACCTCGCACCAGGCCTCTATCTCCCGGGCGTCCATGCCCTTTAGGTCAGCTTTTGATGTCATTTCTTGCATTAGCATTTATTCTTTACATTCGCCCTTGGAGAGCGTCGAAGGATTATCACACATGGTCCTGAGCTTGGCCAGTTCCCACACGTAGTCGTAGAGGTGAAGTCCTTTGCTGGCCGCGATGATCTGTCCGTCCTCCACACCTATACTCGATGCCATGTATTCCTTCAGAAGCTGAATCGCCCCGAGGTTGGCCGGAAAACCGTTCCACAGATCCCAGGACCGGAAATAAACCACAAAATGGAGTTTTTCCTCCATGATTCGAGTATCGATTCCCCTGAGGCAGGGAGGATCCTTCAGAAAGATGGCCGAGGGTTCACCCACGGTCATGTAGGCCTGATTGGTGCCGTGGCCGTTTTCCTTGTACATACGGATGACTTCCTCGATCTGTTTTTCCAGGTACCGGCCGTAGGTGTAGTCTTCGCCCGGCTGCTTGGCGGAGGTCATGAGATAGGGCAGGTATTCCTCCAGGTATCCCTCTGCCACGGGGTTGGGAATGCTCAGGGAAGGGGGAATGTCGGGCAGCAGGGGCCTGACCCCGGGAAATTTGATATGAACGGTGACATAGTCAAACTCGAGGCGTTGCTGGCCCTCGTAACTTCCTCTGTCGATGGTGTATTCCCGGCCTGTTTCCAGGAGTCGGTACACGCACTGAAACCAGGCATCCGGCAGGTCTCGGGCTTCAATGAATTCCAGTTTCATGACGGTTGGTTTTCCTCCCTTTTGATAAATCCAAAAACCATATCATATTTCACCGCTCAGGCACAGGGAGGGATGAGGGTTTTTCTCGGGCCTTTGACCGTGGAGGCGGCACGAATCGGAATTCGTGTTCGGGTTTCTTTCTTCTTCATCCTTTCGATAGCCTTTTATGAGGTGACCCGGCAAGGAGAAATCGTCTGGGAATATGTCAATCCCTATTTTGGCAAGTGGGCCGATCATGATGTGGAAAGTGGGGGGAGCATGAGCAATTATGTGTTCCGAAAAATCCGGGGGAGAGGGTGAAAAAAAATGGTCCAAAAAGGATCTGATCTTCCCGGTGATGGCAGGAGCCGCCTATGGGCTTTCACACGTTTTTAGAAAAATCGGTTTAAATACCAACAATGAACCCATTCTGGGTCTTGCCATACAAAATCTCGCTGCCGTGTCATTCCCTCTCCTTTTTGTTTTTCTGCGAAAAGGAAGGGGCAGAGGGGCGTGGAATAATAAACGGGGGTGGGTTATCTTTGCCCTGGCCGGGTTACTCTCTATAGGTGGGCAGACCTGTCTGTTTTACGCCCTGAGTATGGGTGAGGTTGTCGTTGTATCACCACTTTCTGCGATCAGTCCTCTTTTTGTGCTCCTCATCGCCGTTATTTTTCTCGGAAAATTGGAGGTCGTAACGTGGAAAATCATATTGGGGGCGATCTCGATTGTTATTGCCACCGTGCTTCTGGCTCTCTTGCCTTAGCATAGAATCCGGACAAGAGAGTCAACTCCCCCATTAACTCTTAAGAAAATATTGTCGGGTAGCATGAATACTCAACCAATAAGTGGAAATTTTTTATCACCTCCGGCCTTTGTCCGACCGGAGAATTGTCGGGACCGAAAGGAGACGAGATAATGAACATTACACTCAGCATGGCCATATCGTCCAACCCCAGGACCTGGCCGATACTCGACGGAACCGTTAAGCCCGATGGTATCGATCTGGTCATCACCGTTCTTCATCCATCGGAGATGTTCTGGCGTCAGCTTCGGTACGCAGAGTTCGACATCTCCGAGATGTCGTTCTCTTCATTGATCATGGCCATATCCAAGGGAGACGACCGGTGGGTCGGCATACCCGTGTTTACCACACGGCGATTCTTCCACACGGGTGTCCTTGTTCGTAAGGATTCCGGCATCGCGTCCCCTTCCGATCTGAAAGACAAGCCCGTCGGTGTTCCCGAGCATCAACAGACCTCGGCACTCGGGACTCGTGGCGTATTACAGCATGAGTTCGGCGTCGAACCCGGGGATATGGATTTCTGGATGGAGCGCACTCCGGACATCAGCCACGCGGCGGCTACCGGCTTCACACCACCTCCCGGGGTCACCATTCATCAGATCCCTCCCGCGAAGAATATCGGATCCATGATGCTTTCAGGCGAGTTGCAGGCGACACTGCACTACCTCGTGGACCCGAATCTGGTGGATCGTTCGAGGATTGATCTCTGGAATCATGAGGATATCAAGCCTTTATTCGCTGATACCCGTGCCGAGTGCATCCGCTACTATAACAAAACGGGCATCTTTCCCATCAACCATGGTATGGTGGTCAAGCGTGGGATCGCCGAACAGCACCCCTGGGTGATCCTCAACCTGCTGAAGGCCTTTGAGCAGGCCAATGACGTGGCAAACGCTCGCCGCATGGACCACGTAGCCTGCCATCTGGATGCAGGTCTGCTGCCCGCAGATGCCAGGGAGGCCCTGATGGTTCCCCTGGTCAGGCACGGCGTTCGACAAAACCGCAAGACGCTGGAGACCGCAGCCCGGTTTTCCTTTGAGCAGGGCCTGACGCAGGAATTGGTGAAGATCGAACAGGTATTCGCAGAAAGTACCATGGAACGGTAGAACGAACAAGGCCGGGACAAACGAGATGTGATTCGGGGTTTGTGTTTGATCTTCTGTGGGACTTTAATCACTTTTATCGGCCCTTGTGGAGGCCCCTTCGAGGGTACCAAGCAAGTCCCGGCCTATTTCCCTCCCGATGGGGCGGGGAGCGAAGATGCGCCGGGATTTATTACAATTCCTCGGGCGTGAAGGTCACCACATCATCGATCGACGCGGTGTCGGCGAAAAACATGACGAGACGATCCACTCCAAGGGCGATGCCGGCCGCAGCGGGCATCATGGGGAGGGCCTCGAGAAATCTTTCTGACAGGGGGTAGGGCTTTTTGCCCAAGGCGTGCCGCTTTTGACTCTCCCTTAAAAAACGGCGCCTTTGCTCTTCTGCGTCCGTGAGTTCCGAAAAGGCATTGGCCAGTTCCAGTCCTCGGCCCAGGTAGAGTTCGAATCGCTCGGCGACCGAAGAATCCTCGGGCTTGAGCCGAGAGAGGGCGGCAAGGGGGGCAGGGTAATCGCAGAGAAAGACAGGTTTGGAGGCCCCGAGGCAGGGTTCGATGTCAAAGGCCAGGCATTCGTCAAACCGGTCGGACCCCAGGGCCTCTTCCATGGGTATAGAGGCATACCGTTCAAAGGCCTCTCTGACCGTTAGTCGCGGCCAGGGCCTTTTCAACGCCACCTCCCGGCCCTGAAAGGTCACCGTCTTCCCGAGTCCGAGGGCTTCGGATACGGAGAGGATCAGGTCCTCGCATTCTTCCATGAGCCCCCGGTAATCGATGCCGGCCCGATACCATTCGATCATGGTGAACTCAGGGAGATGGGAGGTGCCCCGTTCTCCCTTGCGAAAGCATTTGCCGAGCTGGAAGATCCTGGGAAATCCGGCAGCAAGCAGGCGTTTCATGCAGAGTTCGGGGGAGGTATGGAGAAACAGATCGCCCGCAGGGATCGCATCGATGTGGAGCTCAGGTGCGGGCGCCGGAATCAGGTACGGGGTTTCGATCTCCAGATATTCCCGCTCCACGAAGAATCTTCTGATGGACTGGATGATCCGGGATCGCAGCCAAAGATAAGGTTTTCGGGCCGTCAATCGGTTGGGTTCCTCCAGGGGCGAACTATTCCTTGACCCTGGTAACATACTCCCCGGTCCGTGTATCTATGGTTATTTTGATGCCTTCTTCGATAAAAGGAGGGACACGAAGCTCATAGCCGGTTTCAAGTGTTACAGGCTTGCTGTCGCCCGAAACGGAATCTCCCTTGACCCAGGGGTCTGCCTTGGTCACGGTGAGATCCACGAAATTGGGGGGTGTGATGCCGATGGGTCTCTCGCCGAAAAGGAGGATGTCCACCTCCAGGTTGTCAATGAGGTAGTTTTTTGCGTCACCGGCCTGATCGGCCGTCAACATGATCTGTTCGTAGTTTTCCACGTCCATGAAGTAGAACTCATCGTCCTGGTTGTACAGGTACTGCATCTTGCGTTCTTCGAGATCGGCTGGTTCGAAGGTATCCACGGACCTGAAGGTCCGATCAACGATGGCCCCCGTGATCATATTCTTGATTTTACAGCGATAGAGGGCCTGGCCCTTCCCGGGTTTGGAGAATTGAA